>NZ_PJBS01000155.1 GCF_002836055.1 Psychroflexus sp. MES1-P1E | reverse complement strand
ATACCAATTTAAACCTATAATGTCGCAATAAATCATTTCTTTTTCGCCTGCTTTTTATTAAAAATAATTACCGTAACTAAGGCTATGCTAATTATTTTTTAACCTCAATTAGTCAAAAAATAATTCAATTTATTTATACGACATTATAAATTTAATTTGGTATTAATTATATGGGATGGTGTTGATCTCGTAACTAATCAGTTTGGGTAGCTTATATAAAATTATAGCTTTAGTTCACGCAAAGCTCACAAGGATAAAAAAAAGAAGCACAAAGTGATAATCACCCTATATTTATGTTTTTAGCCCTTTGCATAAAGCTTAGTAGTCTTTGCGTGTAACTTTTTTAAAAAATCGTAATTCAATTCCTTATCAAAAAAATAGATTTTAAATTTATACTGATTGGTAAATTGAAGTCTAAATTAAAGTTGCTCTACAAAGTCAGAAAAGACCTGTTTATGATGTTCCAAATCCAGATTTGGTGACACAGAAACGCGGGCAATATAATCCTTATCTTCTTCTTTAGTAGTTCCTTGAGTAGAAGTTGCTGGGATGGTCCAGTAACATCCTTTTAACTGCCCATAGCTTACACAGTGCTTACTTTCATTAGGAATTTCACGTATCATCATATCGATGAGTTTTTGATTTAAAGCTCTTTTGTAAGCTTCTCTTTCTTCATCTGTGTTCCCTTTCGTAGGGAGATCCAACGAAAATACGGATGGTGTAAACCCTTGCTCAACCACCTCATCTGGAACAAAATTGATCTTTGCTTCTGGTAGCTCTTTTTTGATAAAATTGACAAACTCACGGGTGTTTATATACGCGTCTGCAATTCTTTTGTTCATAGATGGCAACTGCTCTGCTAAGATTTCCACTTGAAGATCTGTAGCCCCGTTATCGCAAAGTTTAAAATGCTTTTCTATGGCTGGCATTAGATCTTCTGCTTTTTCGTTGGCAACACAGTAACCCGTGGTACATTTTCCACCACTAGGGAATTTCGATCCACTCACGTAGGAGATTGATCGTATAGAAGAGAAAATACCCTCTTTGCTTAAAAATTGAACATTAGGACAAAAAGTTTGGTCCAAGATAAAAACGGGATCAATAGCCAGTTCTCCAGTAGGGGTTTGGCGGGTCTTACTTAAAACCGCTTTTAATTTTTCCAAATCTGGAACTTCAACTCTTGGGTTGGTTGGAATTTCAGCAATAATGTAAGGAATGGCGTCTAACTTAGCCACTTGATCTAGAACTTGATCAGTGCTTTGTACCATATCATTGTCTCGGTCTACGGGTAGATCTAAAATATCTACGTTTTCTATAGCAGCTACCACTCGTCTAGCTTGATCATTGGTCCCTCCATAACAGTTGGGTGGAACAATGATTTTGATGTTTTTTCCTGGATGTTTTTCTTTGGCATCGTCTATAAGCCCCATCATGATCGCGTATTGAACGGATAGTCCACAAGACCCCAATAATACTTTCGACTTGGTTGCGGTAATCTCTTGTACCGATTTGACTACACTTGCTTTGTTCTTTGCTCTATCCCTTTCAACTGGAGTAGAGGGGGATTTCCCGACGAGTTGCTGTAAAGCAGAAAAAGAATCTGCTGGTGTCATGGCTATGGTTTCCCGTCTTCGCACATGTTGAATCTCTGAGATATAACTTTCGCTTTCTTTACTATTGACGAGTATAATACTTCCAAGTGGAGGTTGAACACTAACGTAGAAATCGATTGCAGATGACAGATCGGCACCTCCCATTTTATCATCTTGAGAAATGAAAATAGTACTGCCCCTAAAGTCAGGAATATCGTCTGTATTTTTAACCTGCTTTAATTCAAAGTTATACCCGTAAACATCCTCTAGAGTTTCAAAATCGAAAGCCGGAGGTAAGTCTCCTGTATAGAGGATTTGAGTGTTTTTATGATCGAATACATTCTTTCTGAGGACGGCTAAAACCGGCATCGTCTGAGATGAAAAAGCAATGACCTGTTCTGGTTTTAAATCATGCATATGAGCGATGCCCCATTCCAATACAGAAGATAAAGGATGACCTAAACGAATATAGTCGAAAGCAGTAGGCAATTCACTAAGAGCTGATGTGTCTGAATTCTGAGCTTTATACAAAGCTTCAAACTGATCTATGAATTGGGTTTTAGCCAAACTTTCATCAAAAATATCCAATCGGTGAGTGGTGAGTTTTAACCAGTCTGTTGGCATATTTTTGAGGACTTCTTCTATATAATTAAGCATTTTAGGATCTTGCATCATCTTTTCTTTTAGGAAGGCAAAAATACAGATTTATTAGGCCTCCGCTAAAGGTCTTAACAAGATGTTTTGTCTTCGCAATACAATGCCTTTGAGTTTGTCTTTTAAGGAGGAGCACTACTTATTTTAAAAACTCATCAAATAGTGGATCAGGTCCCCTCTTTCTTAGATTTATAACTAAGGGAAGCCGCTACTATAAAAGCTGGAGTTATAAGTACACCTACTGATGTTTTAATTTCCACAATCTCTTAAAACCCTACGCTAGTGGATATAAATAATAGAATGTTTAAAATACAGAACCCTGTTTTATTGATGTTCATGTGTTAGTTTTTAGCAATGGTTTAGTGGTTTTGGTTAACAGAAGTAGATTTAAGTTGTGATTAGGTCTTATTGTTTGTTCTTCTATAAAATTGCTTTTAACAATATCATTTTGTGTATCTAATATGCGAATTCAATTTGAAATACAATTGATTACCTTCTTTATAAATTTTTCCAAATCCATGTCTAGAAGAACTAGCTGTATCGAGTTTTGTATTGTTGAGCAAATAGTCCTCAAATTAATTTCTATTGAAGAAGTGATAACACAGAACATCTCCGTTTCCTTTAACAATTAAATATCCACCCGTTGCATCATATTGACCTGTGCAAACTTTTGATGGCATCATTCCCAGTGAGACATCGGTTAAATGGGAGGATGTAATCCAACTAAATCTCTGCGTAAGCTTCTATAAAACCGTCTAATTCACTTTCAGTTAAAAATGAATATTTTGGCTCTAAGCCAAATTCAAAAAATTTTACTAATCCTAATACGTCTGTGAAAAGCCTGAAGTGATATAATCTACTAAGCAATTATTAATTGCCTTCATTTTTTCTATAGTTTAAAAAGTTTTTTTCCAAATAGCTATTGTCATCAAAAAAGTAAGAGCATTTATAACCAAATCTTTATTGCTTAATTTATGATTCTATTCTCTACTACTGATTTTAGTAGGTTATAAAATTGACATCCAGTATTTTATCTTTTTAAAATTTCAACAAACTCCCCGACAACTCTCATTCCTAGGGTGCTTTCTTCATTGAGAATGATATCTTCATAAGAGTCATCAATCGAATTTGGTCTTAAAACAATAGATTCGTGTCTATAACTTTCCCCCAAAAACACTTTTTCACTTGAATATGTTTTAATGGTAAAAGCGGAATTGAAATCTTGATCTTGAATATCCATATTTTCTACCAAAACGATTTTCCCGTTTCTACTGCCCGCTGGATTTGCTTTAAATAAGCAGATTGAACCATTCGGGATTACTCTATTCATTGATTCACCAACTATTTTACAAGCAAAATAATCGTTATTTGAATTACTTTTTTCTGGGCCTTCTATTAAGGAAAAATCTTTTTCTGATTGCATTTCACTAAACGTTCCTGCTGCGGCATAAAAATTATAAAATGGGATAGGGTTTAGTAACTCTTTTTCAATATTTGTCGTTCCTACTAGTGGAACAGTTTTTCCATTATTTTCTGAAGAGGAATCTCTTATCTTTCTATTCTCTTGTAAATACGTATAGATAGGAGCTATAACAGGATTTTCTAAATTGAACCGAATTTTTACAACTGGAATCTGTTTCCCTTTATCATTAGTCATTGTGGTTTGTTCAACCTTATTCAATTCTGGACTTACCTCTCCCATATAATAGAAGTCCATCCCTTCATCATTATTCTTTTTGATAAATAATGGGCGACGGATATCACCGTTTTTTCCCAAAATAGATTGAACATCCTTACTATCAATTTTTCTATTGGACTTTGACATCCAATCAAACTCCTTATTGTTCACAAATTCATCTTCATATTTTGTTGACTCAGAAATGTCCTCTTCTTTATGATAATTTACAAAAATTGGGCAATGCGCATTATCAGGAGTAACTAAATAACCTCCTACATTTTGAGCTACAGGGTTCACCGAGACATTTAGTATTCTAAATACATCTTTGCGTGAATATTTTCTATAAAGTACAAATCCATTTTTCCAATTTTGTGGGACAAACAATTTGTCGAACTCATAGATGGAATAATAAGTAGAATCGATAAAATGATTTTTAAAAGTTTCTTGTGTTAAGTAGGACAAAAATGTCTTTGAAAAGATGAAACCCCCATTTTCAATTTTAATAATATCCAAGTCATAAATCTCATTTACTGAAAGCATTTTTCCATCTTCTTTTTCTCTAATAAATTCAAAATTTAAATTAGACATACAAGATTTGATTGTTTCATCCGTTATGGAATAATGATATTTCTTAAAAATCGTTTCTTTAAAATCCGTTATGGATAGTTTTCCTGATTCAATTAATAATTTAATGATTAAACTTTCCTCTACCCTTTTAGAATTGTTTATTTCTTTAGCAAATAGCTCCAAAAGTTTAACCTGTTTTAATGATAATTCTTGGTTGTTTTCTGCCTCAACCTTAAGAACAAAATTATAATACGAATTAGAATAATTCACGAATAAATAGGGGTCTCTAGACCCGTGTTCAATAAAATCCATCATCATCGGAGTTCTACCCAACTTGAATTTTAATAGTTTGTAATCCTTTTTCAAATCGGAGAGCAATTGCATATTCGCAGAATCAATAGATTCAAATATTCTCTCTTTAGTAATTTGGTCAAAATTAATAGTTGAAGCACCTGGAATCATTCTGCTCCCTTCAGTAATTAATTTTCTTAGGGAGTCTTTGTTGTAGGATGTATCACCATACAAAGCAATAGGTATTAAGTAATTGTTTTCATAGTTTCCAATAAAATCAATAACAGTTAAGTACCCCTTTCCTTCGACTTTTCTTAACCCTCTTCCTAGTTGCTGAATAAAAATAATTGCCGACTCTGTAGGGCGCAGCATAACAATCTGATTGATTTTTGGAATATCAATCCCCTCATTAAAAATATCAACCGTAAAAATATAATCTAGCTTTACACCTAAATTATCAGATTCTAATTTCTCAATGGATTCTGCTCTTTCAATTTCAGAACTATCGCCCGTTAAAGCAACTGTCTTATATCCTTTTAGGTTAAACAAAGTGGACAAATCAACTGCTTCTTTTTTTCTTGAACAAAAAATAAGTCCTCGAGTTATTCCGTTATCACTTCCGTAGAATTTTGCCTGTTCAATTACCCTGTCAACTCTTTCACGAGAAGTCAATAAGTTAAAATTCGATTTATGATCAATCTCGTTGTTTTCAATCAATAAATCCGTTACTCCATAATAGTGAAATGAACTAAGCATTTCTTCTTCCATTGCTCTATGCAATCTTATCTCATAAGCGATGTTGTGGTCAAATAATTTAAATATATCGTTGCCATCTGTTCTTTCAGGAGTTGCTGTCATTCCTAAAAGGAACTTAGGTTTAAAATGATCTATTAATCGTAGATATGAATCAGCACCCGACCTATGAGTTTCATCGATGATTATATAGTCGAAATGATCTTTAGAAAAGTTTTCTAAGTGTGTGGACTTCGAGATAGTTTGAATTGTTGAAAACACGAAATCACAATCCAAATCTCTACTTTCACCAGAATATAAGCCCATAGTTTTTCGCTCTCCAAAAACGTTACGAAATGTAGTTAATGAGTCTTTTGCAATGGTTAATCTATGCACCACAAACAATAGCTTTTTCGGATTAAAGGCTTCAGCGTCGAATGCCGATAAATAGGTCTTACCCGTACCGGTGGCGGAGATTATAAGGGCTTTATTCTTATTATTCGCTCTTAGCTTTTTAAGATTCTCCAAGGCTTCTATTTGCATTGAATTTGGAGTTATAATGGCTTCAGATTCAACTAAGCGCTGAAAGTTGTTTTTGGTATTTAAAAGAAATTGATTTTTATATATTTCTTCATAAGACAAAATATATTCGGCAGTTACATGCGTTGCTTTTTCAAAATCAAATTTAAACTCATTCAGTAATTTTTCTACAAGACCACTTTCATCTAAAGCGGAGACTTTAATATTCCATTCTTTATTAGTTGATAAGGCTTGAGCAGTTAAATTGCTACTCCCAACAATGAGATTGAAATGCTCATTATTTTTAAAGATGTACCCTTTTGCATGCGCGTTTCCTGTTGTTGCAATTCTTAGGTCGATATTTTTGAATTGTAGTAATCTTTTTAGTGCTTCAGGTTGCGTGAAGTTTAAATATTGTGAAACTAAAATCTGTCCCTTTATTTCACGACTTTCGAGTTCTTTTAGCTTATTAATTATGGTAGCAACTCCACTTGTTGTTACAAATGCAACAGAGATATAAAATTGATTGCAGTTTTCTAGTTCATGAAGTATTGATGAAAGAACTTTTTTTGGTGGATTTTTTTGATTGACGAGTAGTTCAGGTTGATAGTCTAGATCAGATGAAATGGTTTTATTTACATAACCCGTTTGTAAGCTTTTATTGAAAATTTCGGTTAGCTTATCCATTTATTAGTAATTTGTTTACTATGGGAATATCCGCTGCTGCCCAATCAAGTTTTTTAAGTTCTTTTAGCGTTAGCCACTCTTTAGCTTTATGTTCGTTAAGTGTAAGTTCTTTTGTTTCAACTTCGCAAATAAAACTATGCATAGTCAATTCAAAATCTGGATATTCATGAACAACAGTAAGAAACAATGATTTGATATTTGTTGAAATACATAACTCTTCTAGCAATTCACGTTCCAAAGCTTCCTTTTTTGTTTCACCATGTTCCACTTTCCCGCCGGGAAATTCAAATTTCTCAGAGATATAGGCCAGTTTGTTTTTTGACCTTTGAACGCACAGAATTTCATTCTGAAAAAATATTACTCCAGCAACTACTTCAATCTTTTGCATTACTACTTTTTGTTTTATTCTACTTAATGACAATTAGCTTTGTAAGCACAATAATAATGGTTTATCACAAACTCTTTTAAAGTAAATGAGTTTAATATTTTATCTATCGAGAACACACACTAAAAGCGGCAGTTATAGACACACCTACTAATATTTTAATTTCTAAAAACTCATAAAACCCTATTTTGTTTATTTTCGATTCCTACTACTCAATAATCAGTTATTTAAGCACTGAAAGCTTCCTATCGGACTACCATCTGGGATTTTGGGTGATGGAATTACCTTAAACTTTTCCGGTTCATCCATAAACTGATCGATACGGTAGATCATTTCTTGTCCTACTGCAGAGTTGGATTCCCTAAATTCGTTTTTCAATCCCTTCAAGGTTTTGTTTGCAAAGGCTTTTACTTGTGGAATACTCCCTGGATTTGCTGAAAGATTCATCAGATGCTTTAATACATTAAAGTTGATGGTATTTTGAACCTCAGTCAAATAAGCAGAGTCGTGTTGCTTTTCAAATGTGTTTTTTACCAATTCCTCCAAGACCTCTTCCAAACCTAAATTTGACTTCTCTAAAGATTTCTGCTGGATGAGTCGGTTGGAACGCTCTGGATGCAGTAATAGGCCTAAGCTCATATCGCTTGCTGTAGCGGAGGCACCCAAAGCATCAAAGCCAACACCTGTTTTGCTTTTAAAGGATTCGCGGCTTCTGGCATAACCAAATGCACGGGGTGGAAACAGGTCCAAAATTCGTTCTGGAATAGCCAAAGCTTCTGCATCAAGGGTATTTAAAGCCGCTTTAAGAGCCTTCAGCTGATCGGATTTTGAAATCCTCTCAACTGGTGTTAAGCTACTGCCTTTAACTGTATAATTGTAATCCAAACCACCAATAAGTTTAATGGTGGCCTCTGTCTGATAGCGATGGAAAAAATATAAAGGTGCAAACACATCCTCTAAAACTGAATATGGTTCACCTGTCTTGATATTGTCTATAGAAAAGTTTGAAATAGCTGTTTTGCGTAACTCCAAAACACGATTTAACTCCTTATAAACATCTTTTCCGTTATCCCACAAATGGGCATAGGCATGCGCCCCACCTTGAGCTCGCGCATCAGCATCGCTTATAAACTGCAAACCATCGGCTTCTGCTTGTTTTAAAATAGCATTTAAATATTGTTTTTCAGTCTTATTGGTACCGCTATCCCCATAACTATAAGCAACGGTGACTTTATCCCATTCTCCAATATTGGTATCGTAAGCTTGAGAAAAGTCGATTTGGTTATCTTTTAATTTAAGTTTTGGATGCGGATAATCCATAACGCTCGTCCTACCTTGTGCACTAGCAGAAAAGTTGTGTGCAAACCCCAAGGTATGGCCTACTTCATGCGCCGCCAACTGACGGATACGTGCCAAGGCCATCTCCAACATAGGTTGGTAATTGTCATCAGAAATCTCAAAAGGTCGATTCATCAAGGCCTGTGCGATCATATAATCCTGACGAATCCTCAGGCTACCTAAACTTACATGACCTTTTAGAATTTCACCCGTACGCGGATCAACAACACTAGCACCATAGCTCCAACCCCGTGTGGAACGGTGTACCCACTGTATTACGTTATAGCGAAGGTCCATGGGATCTGCATCGGCTGGAAGCATCTTGACCTGAAAGGCATTTTTATAACCAATCTCTTCGAAGGCCTGATCCCACCATCCAGCACCGTCTAACAAAGCAGATCTTACAGGCTCTGGTGTTCCAGGATCCAAATAATAAATAATGGGTTCTTTAGCTTCGCTTATTTCTGCATTGGGATTCTTTTTTTCCAAGCGATGACGAATACTGTATCGCTTAACCAACGGCTCAAAAATCGGCGTTGCATAGTCCTGATAGGATATAGAAATAGAACCACTTCTGGGGTCAAATTCACGTTTTTTATAGCCGTCTTCTGGTAACTGCACAAAACTGTGGTGTTGGGTGACCGTTAAGTTAGAGGCGTTTGGGGCTACTGAGCGAATATGACTCCCCTCAGGATCGCCTGAAAAGGTAAGCAAAGCTTCAAATTCTGTATTTTTAGGAAAAGCTTTGGTTCGAAGCATAGCCAGTGCACTTTTATTTTTATCCAATTTGTAAGTCCCTTCCTTTTGTTGTTTCAATCGTCTAGAGACCCCGTGAGCATCTTCCATCAGAAAAGGAGTGAGGTCGATAAGGAAACTCTTATCACTTTCGCCTTCAATTTTAAAACCATACAAAACAGATTTGGCAAAAGCTTGTTCAACACTTCGGCGCTCTAAACTATTATCTGTAATTGCTCTATAATCCAGATTGGGTTGAACCAATAGCAGCTTGTTTCCTGCACGTTGAAATTTTAAGATAGCTGTTCCTCCAAGCTGTCCACGATCCAAGCCGATGTCGTTGGAGCCCAAACCAGTCGTAAGTGAATGCACGTAGAGGAAGTCTTGGTCAAGCTGTTCAACCTTCATATAAATTTTATCTTCCTTTTCTGAATACCAAAAATCGAAAAACCCCTCATATTTTGTGAGTTGTTCTTTATTTTCTAAAATTTTAAAGGTTTGCGCAGAAGAAACTGAAGCTATTAACAAAATAGTAACGTAAATAAGAGTTTTCATAGATATATATTTATAAAATCAACTCTTTAAATATAGTAAAACTTGTTAATCCCTTTCAAAAAGCTTGATATTTGCAAATTAAAAGTTCCAAAACCAACAAAAAGTAATCCTTTTAAGAATTTTTAATACTGAATTCCTATTTTCATATAAAATATACTTTCCTAATTTAATTAATGAATTTTTAATAAAAGTAAAGACTAATTTAAAAATCTTTAAACATAGTTTTGCAGGTCATGGTTACTTTCAAAAAAGCGCGTAAAGAAATATATCTAGAATTAAGTCAATCGCTTAAAAATCTATACTTAGGGACATTTACAAAAGGTCTTTCTGCTCAACATATCAATGATGATGAAGCAGGACTTTACCTCGATAAATTGTTTACAAAAGGATATGGAGTTTTTGGGTTTTCTGATGATCAACTAGTTGCTGCGCTAATTGTAACACCCCCAAGTTTTGATAAAGAACGTCCTAAATCAATTCAAAACAAATTCAGTGATAAAGACTCTTTATATATCGCTGAAGTACTTGTAGACGATAAGTTTCGGGGTATGGGTCTCGGCAAAGGATTGTTTAAAGAATTTGAAATAAACCTGAGCAGTGATATCAAATACGTTTTACTGAGAGTCTGGAGTAAAAATGAAATCGCAGTCAACCTATATAAAAAATTTGGATTTGAAGACTGCGGAAGCATCCTCCAAGAAAAATTAAAACCCGTTTCAAAAGAGCCTTTTAAAATGCTTAAACTCTATATGGTTAAGCCCTATTCAAAATTATTATGAAAGAATTCAATATAAAAACTCCTCATTTAATTGATGGAACTCCAGAAGAAAAACGACAAGAAATCCTTGATTATTTCCATAGAACTTTTGACTTGGACACAGAGCTCTATGAAACAGTTAAAGACGACGCTACTTTCTATATGCGTGCGGACCACCTCCGCCATCCTATTATTTTTTATTATGGCCACACCTCTTGTTTTTTTATAAATAAGTTGGTTTTAGCGGGGCTGATACCCTCTCATATCAATCCTTCTTTTGAATCAATTTTCGCCATTGGTGTCGATGAAATGTCATGGGACGATCTCAACAAAGAAAATTACGCTTGGCCTTCGGTATCTGAAGTTCGAGAGTATCGTGAGATTGTAAGAGCAACCATTGCCAAACTCATAGAAGAATTACCGCTAGAACTTCCTATCAACTGGGAAAGTCCATTTTGGACTATTATTATGGGAATTGAACACCAAAATATTCATATTGAAACCTCATCGGTCTTAATAAGACAGCTCCCTGTAGAGAAACTTCAAAGTGGACTATTTTCCAATATTTGCAAAGAAGATAAACCGGTTATTGCAAACGAATTAGTCGCTGTAGATGGCTCAGAGGTAAATATGGGAAAACCACATAACCATCCTCTTTATGGTTGGGATCTGGAATACGGGAATTTCCAAGAAACTGTCGACGACTTTAAAGCTTCAAAATATCTGGTTTCTAATGCTGAATTTTTTGAGTTCATAGAAAATGATGGTTACAAAAATAAACAGTGGTGGACTGAAGAAGGCTGGTCTTGGTGTACTTATAAAAAAGCTGAACATCCTCAATTTTGGATAAAAGAAAATGAGACGTATAAATTGCGTTTGATGACCGAATTTGTCCCGATGAAATGGAGCTTTCCAGCAGAAATTAATTATTTAGAAGCCAAAGCATTTTGCAATTGGAAGTCGGCTAAAACCGGCAAAAAACTGCGTATGCCTACAGAATCTGAATGGTATCGACTCGTAGAAGTTTCCCAAGTCAAAGAGGCTACAGATTGGGACGTAGCACCAGGGAATATAAACTTGGAACATTACAGTTCATCTTGTCCGGTAAACACGTTTTCTTTTGGTGACTTTTATGATGTGATAGGGAATGTTTGGCAATGGACCGAAACACCCATCACCGGTTACCCTGGTTTTAAAGTTCACCCATTATATGATGATTTTTCAACCCCAACTTTTGATGGTAAGCATAATATCATAAAAGGGGGATCTTGGATCTCTACAGGAAACGAAGCCACTTTACATGCTCGCTATTCGTTTCGCAGGCATTTCTACCAGCATGTTGGGTTTAGATATGTTGAGTCTAACCACGAACCCGACATACGTGTAGATAGTTACGTAACTGATGAAGAAGTAGCCATTTCATGCGAGCAAAATTATGGAGAGGCCTATTTAGGAATGTCAAAATTGCCACTTCAAGTTTTAGATATTTTAAAAAAACACGTTGAAAATTCATCTGAAAAAAGACTCCTAGATCTAAATTGTGATACCGGTCGCTTAGCTTTTGAAGCTGCTTCACATTTCAAAGAAGTTACAGCAATAGATACTTCTGCAAGATTTATTCAACCAGCTATCGAATTGCAAAAAAATGGATTGTTGCGTTACGTTATTAAAGATGAAGGTGAATTATCCATTTTTAAAGATGTTCTCCTGAAGGATTTAAAGTTAAACGACAATCATAGTCGCATCCAATTTATGCAGGATGATGCGACGAAATTAAAAGACCGCTACACAGATTACGATGTCATTGTAGCTATGAATCTGCTTGAAGAAATACGTAAACCTAAAGAATTCCTTAGTAAAATTCATCAAAGATTAAATGCTGATGGAGTTCTGATACTAGGTTCAACTTACGAGTATAAAGAATCTGTAAGTCAAATAGATAACTGGATTGGCGGCTTCAAAAAAGATGGAGAACCTATTAGATCTATTGACGGAATTAGCCAGGTATTATCAGAGCATTTTACGCAAGAGTCTAATCCTTTCAATCTCACCTATCCTGTAAGAAAGTCGACTCGACATTTTGAAGTTTTGAGCTCAGAAGTTAGCATTTGGCGTAAAAAAATATAGGGGTGATTAAGATTTTGTGACCTCAATTATAGTTTTAGATCGGCTTTTACGAACAGTGTTTCCAACACGTAGATCCACGTTTTTTGAGCCTTTAAAGTCATGTTGCATATATCCAGAACAGCTCTACTTTTATATATCGAAAGTAGAGAGCTGTTTTGAATATATGAAGCTAGAGGGCTATAGTTCCATCCCCATATGGAAGATAAGATTTAATTGCCTTTGGGAAAAAAAGATTCTTCAGTGGAGAAAATCTCTTTCAGAATGACAGAGGCGTATTGTCATTCCGACAGAAAAGCTGTTTTTGCTTTGACGAGGAATCTTTTTGAACCTTTATATTTTTAATAGGAATGATTCTTCAGTAGCGAAAGGCACTTTCAGAATGACAGAGGCGTATTGTCATTCCACCCTAAGAGGAATCTCTTTATCACTGTTTGTTGGTGATGGTAAGATTCTTAAGGTTTAATCCTATGATTTCTTTATAATCTAAATCTGTTGTTATCTTAAATCTTTCAAATGAATATTACCAAATTAAATTTATAATATCGTGTGAATAAATTGAATTATACTACGACATAGCTCAGCACAGGTTTTTTGATGGATTAAAAATAATTAGCATAACCTGAGTTGCTGTCATTGTTTTTGATCAAAAAGGCGAAAAAAGCCTTTGCTGAATTCGTTTCAGTAAAGGCTTTTTTCGTGGAATTATAGGTCTAAATTAGCATAATCTCATCTTTACTTTTGATTAGGCGAAGGATACAGCTTTATTAGACCTCAGGTAAAGGCCTTAGCAGGCTGTTTTGTCTTAGATAGGCTAATTCTTAAGAACAAAGATTAAACGTGCTAAGAACTTTGCTGAGTTACTGATTTTTTAATTAATTCTGTAAGTGTTACCCTTCACAATCGTCTAGGATTTTTTGAGCTTTTTTCTCTCCCCAATCTGGATAAAACTTTACCTCTGATTTTTCTTCATTTTGAAAAAAACCTAAAGCCCTTTTAATGTCTTTGCAGTAAGGTTCGATAGAACTACCAAAAAATTGGGCTGACCCCATATCCCATTCGGCTTTGGAAAGAATAACCCTCGGGTTATTGGGGGCTATTTTAAGCGCCGTTTGATAAATATATTCATTTTTTCCAGAGAAGGTCATACCGTATTTTTGACCATCAAAATTTATATAAGCTGTATTCGCCAAAGCTTTCACAATCATAATTTCAGGATTGTTAGGAGAACTACTTGAAGCTTGGTTCAAAAGTTCAGTAGCTTTTTCAATCTTCAATTTTAAAGTCGCCTCGTCTTTCACCTCAAAAGAAGAAATCACTAGTGTGTAGGCTGCATAAAAGGGTGGGAGCCAATTGTCTTTTTCTGCTTTTGCAATGCGTTCAAAGAGGCTGGAAGCTTCTATGGTCTTATCTTCTTCCCACAGATTAAACGCTTCTTCCATTCTTTTTTCATAAGAAGTTTGAGCGTTTATATTGAAACCTAAGATCATAGTAATGATAAAAATAGATAGTATTTTCATAATGCTTATTTTATTTTGAGTTGAATGACCGTATCGATTTTAATCTCAATTTTAGATTCTTGAAAATTTGGTGGTCCAAAATTGCCTTTTTGACCATTGGAAAATCCATAAGGTTCTTTGGGAATCCCTACCATGTTTTTATCTAATTCACCGTTGCTGTTCACATCGTGATAGTAGGAGAAACTGTAAAATCCCTCTGGCAAATTTTCTATAACAATTTTAGTCTTGCCGTCTTTAAAACTAGATGAAGCTGCTTTATAGTTATTTTCCATGTGACTGTCCTCTGAATTAAAAAGGGCAAATAAAATACTACCACCGTCGAATTCTGTGGCTTCAAACTCGAGTGTCAAGTCGACTTTGTTTTCTGATTGCGCATAAGACTGCATAGCAAACAAGATTAAAATTGATAAATAGCTGATTGTTTTCATAATTTTTATTTTGAGTTAAAGATCGATTATAATTTAGCTTTTTACAACTCCTAAATGATGAGTTGATGAATTTTGATACTGAACCGTCAACACTTATAGATTATTCAATTGATTTGATTTTTTATCGTCGCTAAGGGTCCAGAAAAAACCGACAAAGAAAAACTGATCGGTATTTGGCAAAATTGCTTCTCTCTGGAAAACACCACTCATATCCATTTCATTGGCGTAGTTATAGCCAAATATATTTCGTGTACCTAACACATTGCTCACAGAAAAATATAGAATTTTCTGTTTATCAATGAGATAAGCCCAATTTAAACTCAGTGAATTAAAATTTTTGGTTTCCCGATTTAAAAACCCATTAGAATTGGGATCGGTATAATTTCTGCCTGAAGCAAAAACATGGCTAAAACCCAATTGACTCTTCCAGTCTTCAATCCAATACTTTGCTACCAAAGAGAGATTATGTTCAGATGCAAAAGCAGGGCGTGCCTTTTCAAGAAAATTTCTATAGTCCCGCTCTGTATCTAAGTAAGAATAAGAGGCCCAATATTCTAAATTTTTAAAGGATTCATTATCTCTCCAAAACAGATCAACTCCGGAAGCATAACCAGAGCCTGTCGAATTATAAGAACTCGTAAAAGTGGGAAATTCTGTATCAAACTTTACCAAATCATCGTAGGTCTTATGATAGGCCTCAACTCTAAAAATTTTCTTGGATTTTACATATTGAAAATTAGCGATAAAATGAGAAGCGTTTTCTGCAGTGATGGTATCATTAAACTTTAAAAAATCGGCACTTGGGTTTTGGAAAAACTTACCGTAAGCAAATGAAAATTGTGAAAATTCTCCAGACTTATAAGCAATTGAGGCTCTTGGCGAAAATAAAGTTTGATTCCATAATTCATAGTGATCAACTCTGCCACCAAGGTTCATTGCTAATTTTTTGGAGAAAAAAATATCAACTTCGCCAAACCCTGCAGAAATGTTACTTTGAAATCCATAATCGAAGTCTCCAATTAGATTACTTTCAATACTCTCATCAAAATCTGTTATAAAGTATTCAGAACCAAAATTGAATTCAAAGTTGTTATTGATACGTTTTCTAAGCTTTATTTTTAGGTGTGCAGAGTTGTCATTGTTGTCGATTAAATCCTCACCTACTTGCGATTTGTTGTTGTCGTTGGACAAGGAAAATCCGGTATTGAGTATCCAGCTGTTACCAAGAAAGCTTTTATAAGACCCGTTGATGTATAGATTTCTGTTTTCATTAGCAAAACGAAAGCCCTCTTCAAAATTGATGTTTTGTTGGATTAAATCTAAATCGGTATAACTGTAACCTCCATACAATTTCAATATATCACTATTATTGGTTTTATACCGGTAAATCATTTCTCCACTCATAGATTGAAGGGGGCTTATCCATTCATTTCTATTAGGTAAGGCTTCGGTATAAGGGGCTAAGTTTGTGTAATTCGCATTGATACTAAGTGAGCTTTTGTCCCACTTTTGAGTATTCCCAACACCAAGACCAACAGTCATTAACGATACCTCAGTTTTTTCTTGATCCGGTTCATCAATGGTATTTAATTTCAAAACTCCAGATAAAGCTTGACCATATTCTGCGGAATACCCGCCTGTTGAAAACGAAATTCCCTTAAAAAGGAAAGGAGAAAACCGTCCTCGAGTTGGGATATTATTGGCCGTAGGTGTATAAGGCGCAAATACTCTCATGCCATCAATAAATATCTGAGTTTCATCTGCGCCACCACCCCTTATAAATAATCTGCCATCTTCGCCCACTGTAGATGTTCCTGGTAAGGTTTGTAAAGCGCCTAAGAAGTCTCCAAGAGCACTTGCAGTAGTTACCACATCTAAAGGTTTTAAAGCAGTCACTCTAGAATTCTCACCGGCCTCGAACGTCCCTGTAGATAACATTACAGCATCCAACATATTCACATCTTCTTTCAACTTGATTTCTAGGTTTTTAAACTCTGAAAGATCTGCAGTCAAAGAATAATCCTCAAAAGACAAAAAAGAAACATACAGGGTTTTAATTCCAGTTTCTGAAGTCGAAAAAGAAAATTTCCCTTCTAAATTTGTAGTAGCCCCATCGTAAGAACCCACAATATAAACATTCGCTCCGGTAATAGGGAGACCACGTTGTCCTTTAATCGCACCTGAAATTTGGTGTTGCGCTATAATTTGAGTACCAAATAATAAAAGAGATAGTACCAATAAGACTCTCATAAGCTTTTTTTTTAGTTTGTGAGAACAAATATGTCTAAACAACTTTGGCTAAGTAAATAGTATTCTATGAATGGTTGGATCATTAGGATGAACCGTAATTTTCCTCTCTTTAATGCGTGATGTGTAACTTTGTTAGCAACTTGATATAATTCTGGTTTTTCGTTCTTATTTTATTATATCGCAAAAAAATAGAACTCTAATTTATCCCATAGACTATATTATATTTATCAATCTTTACTTGCTATTTACATCTGAAACAAAAGCGACTAAATTCTAAAATTACAATCCTATATGAGCACCAAACAGGACTTATATAACCAGTGTGTCCAACTTGTGGATATGCGGTTTAAAAGCATTCAAGGTCATATCTCAGATATCCAAAACAGCCTGCTTTCAGAAACTAAAAGTAGCGCTGGTGATAAGCATGAAACTGGACGGGCTATGCTTCAACTGGAGCGTGAAAAAGCAGGGCGGCAACTCGCTGAAATCAACAAACTGAGAACAGCACTCTCTAAAATAAATATCGAAAAAAAAACAACACATGTGGGGTTAGGTAGTCTGGTATACACCTCAAAAGCTCATTATTTTATAGCCGTTAGCTTAGGGGCGCTAAAAGGTGGTGAAAAGAACTTCTATGCCATTTCGCCTAGCACACCCATTGGAGAGTTGCTTATGGGTAAAAGGATAGGTGAGGAGGTGTCATTTAATGGAAATTCATTTGTTATTGAGCAATTGACTTAGAATTACTAAAGATTTATTGTTGGCAAGTTTTAGGTTAGTTTTTTTTGATAAAGCGTGTAAACAGATAAAGGTAATTTCTTTATTCCAACTTTTTTGAATCCCTGCTTTTCGTAATACTTACATAGCTTTAGGTTCAATGTGTATCATAATTTTATGAAATCAATGTTCATTTTGAATTTCGAAGCCTTTAAAGTTTATTATGTTCCTGCTGAAAGCTTTTCTATTGATGGTGATATTTTTGATGTATTGATATAAGGGTGAGATACTGAAACAAGTTCAGCGTGACAAAATCATCTTTAAGGATGAATGGTGACATTCAACAGTCTTTTTTTATAAGTCTTTATAAAAAGAATCCTCATCTTCCTTATGGGTAACTTGCTGCTTTATCAATAGCTTGACATAATGCCGGTTGCGGCGTTCTTTTTTATCACTAGTGCGTTTATGCTTGCGTTTATCTTTTACGATTTCCCCCAAATTATCTAGATCTTCAATGTCTTTAATGTCATTTACTGAAGTTCTTTTAGCCATAATAGAATAGGTGTAAGGTGGTTATTTTTATACATAAATAAAAATGTTAACAAAACATATTCAATATAGCATATTTCATTTGGTAGCTAAATTCTCTTGTGTTTTCTTAAGAATTTTTTAGATATTATAGAATAAATCATCGAGGCCTTTAAGCTGATCATCTACTTTTAAAATCTTACTTTAATCATTCATCTTTATCGCTTTGGATCATATAGCCATCACAAAGCATTAAGAAATGTATCTTTAAGCTTTTAGGTTAACGGAGGCAAAATCAGGATAAATTTAAAAAAAATTGATTTTCAATACATATGAAAATGTAAATTACTTACTTGATTTTATCCTTTAATACCAAATTAAATTTATAATATCGTATAAATAAATTGAATTATACCACGACTTAGCTCAGCACAGGTTTTTTGATTGTGTGAAATTAAAAAATTAGCAGAGCATTAGTTACGGTAATTATTTTTGATAAAAAGCAGCCGAAAAAAGCCTGTACCGAATTCGTATCGGTAAAACGATTTATTGCGACGTTATAGGTTTAAATTGGTATAATACCTTCTTCCTACTATCTATATTCAGGGTTTTCAAAATTCTAACAGTTCCCAGCATCCCAGTCTTTTCGTGAATTCCCATAAGAAAAATATCCGCCTTGGTCTTTAAGTATTTTGGCTAGGTGCAATAAGTTGTAAAGGTGGTATTCCTGTTGGTGAAATTGGAATTTCCCCCTTGTGGTTCGTCCAATGTTTTTCCATCCCATCCTGTATCTCCATAACTCGAGCCTAGTCCCATTTCACCTATCCTTCTCGCATCTGCTTGGGATGGGATGCTATATAAAAGATGCTGCAAAGCGTAAAACATACCCATTGCACAATGTTTTACTCCATCTTCGTTCCCCGTAATCACACAACCCCTGCTTTACCATAATAAATATATTGACCTTTATCGTTGTGATAACCACCCATAGCATAAAGGTGCTCTATAACTTTGGAGGCGATTGAAGATCGTCCTTATCTGCACTTTACTCTTCCATATTAACTTGCACACCAACAGACAAGTCGAAATCTACAAGCCTCAATACCTCAACCTCAACTCCTTCCCTTTTCATGATATTCAAAGAGACCTCCATCAGTAAACGAGTATGGCTTTTTTGAGGTGATGTTTTAAATGTACAATTAAGAAAAATGACCTTTTAACCCTTACAAGTTATGATCTATAATGGTTTAGGCTTTATTTTAATAATCAAAAAAAACAAGACTCTTACACCACCTTCTTATGATTCGTATTTATTAATCCAAGAAAAATGAGAATCAATAATGCGCTCTTTATTTATTTTAAGATATTCTAGATAAGCGGTAGCGGCAGGAGAAAGATTCTTAGAGCTTAACCAAATGACTTGCCATGTGGTAGAAATTGGTAAACCTCTCACAGGAATAATTTGCAACTCTTTTTCCTTAAGTTCATTTTTAATCCCAATCAATGGCATAATTGAAAATCCCAAGCCTGCCTGAACAGCTTGTTTAACGGCCTCGTTGGAAGTGAGTTCTATTTTTTTCCGTACTTGATAACTATGTTTAGTCATAAATTGCTCCATGGCATTTCGTGTAGCAGATCCTTCTTCTCGATAGATAAGTGGCAACTTAGTAAACAATTCTTTTTGAGTAGGAACTTGTTTTAGTTCGAGTTGACTCCCTCCTACAAAGTACAATTGGTTCTTCATAAGCTCTACAGAGTTTACTTTTAGTTTTTTAGGAAGTACAGACACAAGGGCAAAATCCACTTCATTACGCTCCATACTCCTTAGTACTTTAGTTTTATTGGTCACGTCCATGATCAGATCTACGCCCTTATGTTTGTTCATAAAATCCGATAAAAAATAGGGCATCACATATTTACCCGTGGAGGCCACAGAAATTTTAATCTTACCTGAAAGTTTGCCTGCATAGGATAAAGACTTATAGTTTATGGCATCCACTTCCTCGATAATTTTCTTAGCGGCTTCAGCGATTTCCATTCCAAATTCAGTGACATATAGCTTCCTGCCAACAACCTCAGTTAAAGGAATAGAGAATTGATCCTGTAAATTCTTCAACTGTATGGATACTGCAGGTTGGGATAAATGAAGAGTCTCTGCTGTCTTCGTTATGCTCTTACACTGTGATATTTCCAAAAATAACTGCAGTTGATGTAACGTATATTTCATAAATAATTTTTATATAAATCATTGCAAATGTAAATAAAAATAAATGTTTAAAAAATATAATATTTGCAATAATCATTTAATCTCAAACCCTATGGAAACAAAAAGCATAATTTCAAAGGAAATCAAAGTACAAAACATCCAGTTGGTTGATGGTGAATTTACACCCTCTCAAGCTTCTGACATTATCTCTGCTTTGATTAACCAAAAGATCAACTACCACAAGATAGAAGGTCTGCAACTTTGGGAAAGAGATCATAACAATGACCCAAAGCCGTTAAGCAATCGCATAAACGAATTGGAAAAAGAAAAAAGACATGCTGAAGAATTTATTGCTGAATTAAAAGCTAAAGGAAAGAATTTAAAAATTAACGGCATTTTGAATTTGAGTATAGCCGATTAGCTTAAATAAGAAAAGGGTAAAGCCTTTGCCCCACTTTCATACTCATCTTTAACTTGATATTTATATAAATGGCTTTGAATAACACGACCAACACGTTAATATCATCAGTTTTAACCCCTCCTGTTAAAGCCTTTTCAAATCCTGTTATTTCAAAAATTGCTGCTCCCCTACTTTGGCTCTCATTTTTAACCAGTATGGGTGCACTTATCTATTACCAGATCGAGACACCTCAATGGAATTGGGCTGATACCATTAGAATCAATGGATTTACACTTCTCATCTGGGTGACTGTCACTTTTTTCAGTGCCATTGTAAGCACTTATTCCAAAAATTACCTCAAAGGCTTTAAGTTTCACAAACGCTTCACCCTGCTGAGTTTAGGATTTACAGGATCTGTTATGGTCTTCGTCATGTCAAATCATATTTTAGCTTTATTGCTATCCTGGTTTGCCATGGGTGTTTTTATGGCAAGATTGATAGGTGTCAATTCAGATTGGGGAGAAGCAAGAGAGGCTCAAAAATTTTCTCAAAAATTTTTTCTATCAGGAACATTACTTTTGAGTATTGGGGTCATTCTACTTGCCTTCTTAACCAATCACTTTACGTTATCAGGCATTGTTGATAATCTAGAGTCAGTTCCCTTTTATTTTCTTCTTATTGCCGCCCTACTTATTATTACAGCTGCCATTATACAGTCTGCTATTTATCCCTTTCACCGGTGGCTGCTTTCTTCTATGACTGCTCCAACGCCAGCCTCTGCATTGATGCATGCAGGTTTTGTGAATGGTTCTGGGATTTTATTGGCCCTGTTTTCTACAGTGATCATTGCCTCCAACACCTTAACTCTTATTTTTATTATAGGAGGATTGACCGCCATCATAGCGCAGTTCACAAAATTACTTCAGGTAAATGTTAAGCAGAGATTGGCTTGCTCTACCATCGCCCAAATGGGATTTATGATTATGCAATGCGGACTCGGCTTTTTTAATGCTGCAGTGGTCCATTTGATTTTACACGGCTTCTATAAAGCCTATCTCTTTTTATCTTCTGGAGAAGAAATTGCAAATAACGCCCCTCGAAAGCCATTAGACCTTAAAATCAATGCGATGCAAATTGTAGTGATATTGATTTTCGGAGCTTTAGGTGCTGGGTTATTTACCTTACTTACTGGAAAAACCAACTTAACAGACAGCAGTATATTTTTAACACTTATCGTCGCCATTACCGTTGGACAAGCCACCTACAATAGTGTTAAACAACAGAGTCTCACATTTGTACAAAAAGTAATTGTACCCAGCGCAGTATTTATAGCAGGAATAGGGCTTTACGCGCTGTTACTTAATGCAGTTACCTCAATTATGAAAGAAATGCCAATGATTCAAGTCCCGCATTCTCTAACCGTGTTACAAATCACTTTTGGTATCATATTCCTGCTGGGCTTTTTTATTATGAAATCGGGAGTGTACAGAAAAATACCATGGCTCTACGTTAAGCTTCTCAACTTATCTCAACCTCATCATAAAACGGTCCTTACTTATAAAAAAGTAATCAAATGACAAAAGAACAGCTTCAAGACATCATTGAGACAGCTTCCAGAGTAGTGGGTAAGACCTGGCCGCTATATTCTTTTGTGACTTCAAATCCATTATCGGGTTATGAGAAAGCTCACTTCAAAAAAGCTGCAGCAGATGCTGAACACTTACTCGGGGCGAAATCCTTTCCGAAGGCATCAGTATTTCGAGAAGCTTGGGAACAAGGAGAAATAGACAACGAAGAATTAGTCGCGCTTCTCACTGAGCATCATATAACACAATCTCCTGAAGAGTGTCTTACTGAAATGGCTTCTCACAAGTCTGAGCCAATTAGAAATAACAATGGCGACTTGGACCGGATGGTTTTAAAATGGCTCATGCCTTTCCTCGATGAAGGGCTAGCGGAATGGGAACTCCCTAATAAAAGCGAAGGCTTTTTTGATGCTTGGAGACATTTGATTCCATACGATAACCAAGTTCATTTACGATCTATATCTGAAATTCCTAAGACTGGTGAAGAGGTTCTGTTTCAAATTTTAGAAAAATATTCTGAAAAAGAGTGTCTTACAATTGTTCAAAGTCACTTAGCCGCCTTACCTGGGTGGACTGGATATATAAAATATAGAGCAGAAGAAAATTCGATCTGGCATCAAAATTATAAAATTACGCTAGAAGATTACTTAGCAGTTCGTTTATGGCTAGCCAACCACATAGATGCAGAAATACATCCAACTAATTCCACTCGAGGGAATAGGGATTCGTCAATAGACCTCTCCTATTTATGGCTAAAAGCTTGGGAAAAAAGCTGGCAAAATAAACTAGAAACCAGTCTGAAAAATAAACCCAAGGAGAAAAAAGTGGATGCCCTTCCAGAGGCTCAACTGGTCTTCTGCATCGATACACGGTCGGAGCTAATACGGAGAAATATAGAATCTAAAGGCCATTATGAAACCTTTGGTTACGCAGGTTTTTTTGGAATTGCCATGGACTATAAGCCTTTAGATGATGAGATCATTAGAAAATCATGTCCTCCTATTCTAGATTCTACATATTCGGTATCAGAATTCGCTCAAGTCGATAAAGAGAACGAACTGACAGCCTACAAAAAACGACAGGAAACCCAAAAATTCACCAATCACTTTTTGAAACGCATGAAAAACATGCTTCCATCAGCTTTCGGATATGTAGAGGGTTCAGGCGTTTTTTATGGAATTTCTCTTCTTGCTCGCACTCTAATTCCAGGACAATTATACCGTCCTCATAAAGATAACAAACTATCCCACGAGGGGAGCTGTGAGCCTAAGATTGATACTATTAAAAATAAAGATAATTCGGATAATGGGATTCCCATAAAAGAAAAAGTAGCTATTGTAAAATCCGCCTTCGCTCTTATGGGATGGGAACAATTTTCACCGCTAATTCTTTTTGTGGGACACGGCAGCCATTCAGCTAATAATCCGTTTGGGTCAAGTCTGGATTGCGGTGCCTGTGCAGCCAGTCCAGGCAGACATAATGCAAGGATGCTGGCTAAATTAGCCAATCTTCCTGAAGTTAGAACTCTATTAAAAAATGAAGAAGGGATCACTATCCCAAAAGATACTGTCTTCATCGGAGCAGAGCACAACACAACCACAGATGAAATCGTAGTGTTCGATTCTGAAGTTCCAAATTCTCATAAAGAAAAGTTAGATCGATTAAAAATCGATTTGCTACTTACTCAACAAACCGCCACTCAGGAGCGTCTGGGCTCGGGAATGAGTAGTGTAAAAGCAGCACATAAAAAAACAAACGATTGGTCTGAAACACGTCCAGAATGGGGTTTAGCGAAAAACGCAGGATTTATCATAGGTCCTCGTTCACTTACCAAAACAATGAACTTAGACGGCAATTGCTTTCTACATTCTTATAACTGGGAACTGGATACAACAGGTGATGCCTTAGAACAAATTATGCAAGGCCCAATGGTCGTTACACAATGGATCAATAATCACTATTATTTCTCATCTGTAGATAACGAAACCTACGGAGGAGGCTCTAAAATTACTCATAATATAACAGGTACGTTTGGAGTGGTTCAAGGAAACGGAGGAGATCTTAAGATAGGTCTTCCACTGCAGTCGGTAAATGAAACCGATGAAAAATCCTACCATCAACCTCTGCGACTTTCGGTCTTAATTCAAGCTCCGAAGCAAAGAATACAAGAAATTTTAAATAAAAATAAAAATTTAAAATCCCTATTAGATAATGAATGGATATACCTTTTGGTGATGGATCCAACCGAAAAAAATGGTATTGTTCGTTACCAAAAGGGGATGAATTGGGTCGAATCTACTCAAGAAGCAATTCTTAATTAAAAAAAAAGCCTCTTTTATGAATCTCCTTTTTAAAAAGTCATTTGTTGATGATGATCTAAGTTGGAATTAGCCAAACTTTCCACAGGATCAAAAACCCAGATAGAACCTACTCTATCTGGGTTTTACATGATATACTGAAGATAAATTTCGATTTAAGATTCTATTCATCACTGACTAGTATCATGTGTAGCTAAATTTTAAATATTAATTTTGTAAAGTATAAATGTTTCAACAAATGAAAAACATCCTTTTGCCTTCAGACTTTTCAAAAAATTCTAAGAACGCAATAGAATACGCGATGAAATTTTTCGAAAATGAAGAGTGCCATTTCTACATCCTCAATATTCAAAAGTCATCAAAGTATATAACTGCCGATCTCGTTGCAGGTTCTCAGAGTGATAGCGTTTACGACAGCATTGCAAAGGATAATAAAACTTTAATTCACAATTTGGTCAAGGTTTTGAGCAAAGAAAATAAATCTCAAGCCTATACCTTTCATGAATTGTTTGATTATGACGATTTTGTATCTGCCATCAAGCAAGCCGTTAAGCTTAATGCTATAGATCTCATCATAATGGGCAACAACGGCGCCTCAGATGCCTCAGAGGTGATTTTTGGGAGTAATACATTACAAGTGATAAGACACGTTGATTGCCCAGCACTTACGGTCCCAGAACATTATTCATACTCCCGTATCAAAGAAGTCTTGTTTTCTATGCAAAATGAGGAGGAATTGTCCTTTAAGGGGATGGACATTTTCAAGGACATCTTAACTATGCATAAGTGTCAACTAAATGTTCTCGAATTAGATGATACCAGACAAACACAAGCAAGTGAAAAAGTAGATAACCAAAGTATCCACAAGCTTTTTCAAGATTATCCCTACACCTACTTTCACCTCAACACCATCCCTGGATTGATCGTCTTGAATACGACTACACAGCTATTGAAAATAGACCTTCATGCTGTAAGTATTGAAAAGGAAACTTTCCTTAAGCGTTTACTCTTTGGCTCAGACACTTCGCAACTAGCCTACGGAACTCTTATCCCATTACTATTTCTTCACAAAGATAATTAGGACAATTCATGAGCAAAATCTTTGCCAGTTTTCCAAGCGTCCAAATTTTCAAAAGTTGTTGAAATGATAGCTTGTAAAGCTTCATTAGTCGCAAAGCCTTGATGAGGGGTAACTAGTGTTTTAGAATGACAAAGCAGTTGATGTAAAATTGGGTCTTTGGATCTCTCCTTGGAACGGTCGTAAAAAAACATCCGGTGTTCAAATTCATATACATCTGTGGCATAACCGCTTATCACATTGGCATCCAAAGCTTTTAAAAGTTCTTCTGTATGTACGATGGCTCCCCTAGCAATATTTATAAGAACTGGTTTCTTTTTTAACTGATACAAATAATCTTTATCTATAAGATAGCGAGTACTACTATTGAGAGGCAAACATATAAAAATGATATCTGCGCTTTCAGCAATGACTTCTTTGGAGACGTATTGAACCTTATAATCCTTAATCAACTGTTCATTTTTATTTAAATCATTTGCTAAAATAGAACATCCAAACCCATGTAAAATTTTTATGAGCACCTCACCAATACTGCCTGTTCCCATTACTCCCACCTTTTTTTGATGTAGATTGAAGCCAATCAAATCATCTAAGAGAAAGTTATACTCTAAGGTTTGGTGTTGTGACTTCACAATCTTTCTGCTGAAAGTCAAACACAAGGCTATAGCGTGTTCTGCAATAGAATTTGGGGAATAACTTGGCACATTAGCCACTTTAAGGCCTAACTGTCTTGCCTTTTTCAAATCGATATTTTCGTATCCAGTAGATCTCAAGGTGATGTAGTGAATGCCCATGGCTTTTAACTCTTCAAGGACTTCAGAAGAAGCATCATCTGCAGAGAAGATTGAAATCGCATCATAGTTCATAGCTAACTTAGCGGTATCTAAGCTTAAACATTTCTCTGTAAAACTTACTGCATACCTACCTTTATTCTCTTCTTTTATCAAGGAAATTTCGAAAGTCTTCGCACTGTAAATCAATACATTCATCAGTTCAATACTAGTTTTTTTTGCTTGAGGGTTTTAAAAAGTAAAGACTTATAGCGATTTATGTGTCGACTTAGTCTTTTGCTCTCGATAACTTCCATCTCTCCACGCCATATTAATTCGCACTCTTGTCCGGAGCAAATACAAAAAAGAGAGGTTTCAATGGTATATACTTGTTCATGCTTATTCTCTAAGTAAGAACTTTGATTATTATAATAGTAATTTTTAAAGATTTGATAAGATTGTGTAAACTTTTGATAAGCATTAACCAAAGTAACTCTGTCCTTTCGATTTGTAATTTTTGTAAATAAGACAGCATCAACCCCTGCCCTAAGCAACTTTTTCTCAATGGCATCAAGTTGTTGATGAGATTGCTTTTGGTCTGTAAAGGAATTTTCAAAGAAGTTGATGCTTTTTAAAGTATTTACTCCTTCTTTTTTTAAAGATTCGACCAGTGTTGTTTCATAAAATTCCCTTGCCTCTTTATCTGCTGTAATCCCAACAACAAGCAATCTACTAGCCTGGAAACTTTCGATATCTTGGTTTTTATAATCATAGATAAGTGTCACAGAACTGCACCCTATCAAAAACGTAGCGAAGCTTAAAGCACTTATAAAAACAATTAAATATCTCATGGAAAAACTACTGCTCTGCTTTTTTTTAAACAAAAGCATCGTTTATATTTTTCAAACTACCCCTATTTCCTTTTTAGTAGGTTTTGAAGCGTCGTCATTTTTCGTCAGGTGGAGTTTGAGCACACCATTTTTGGAGTTGGCCCTCACTTCTTTGTCTTGGTTGATCGATTTTGGTATCTGAAGTTTACGCTCTAGGGAATGGTAACTAAATTCCTTATGAGTATATTCATTTTCCTCTTCCATTTCATTTTTGTTTTCTGCTAAAATATGCAAAATATCGTTCTCCAAGCTCACTTCAATATCCTCCTTATCGAAGCCAGGTACGGCCAATTCTATTTCAAAATGAAGAGGATTTTCCTTTATATTCATCGCAGGCAAACTGGCTTTTCGGTCGAAGAAAGTGTCGAGAAAGATTTCCTCATTACCTAACCATTTTTCAATCCCACCATTAAACCATGGAGCTCTTCTACTGTTATAGTTTACTAAAGACATAGCGCTTTGATTTTAGGGTTACTACTGTTATAGTTTACTAAAGACATAGCGCTTAGATTTTAGGGTTACTACTATTTTACCTAAAAGTATCTTATAAACAGTAGTTTAAAAATGATAATTATCAGTTTACAGACTTATCTAAAGCCTCAACAGGACTAGAAAAAGCAATTTAACATCGTGAATTATTTAAACAGCTATAGATAATCTGTTGAGACTGCTGAATACAATTTAGGCTCTTGGAATAAAAAGGAAATCAATAGATTTTCTAAAAGATTTAGACCGAAATTTCTAAAACCTGATTGTGTTTTGCAATGGTCACTTCCCAAGAAAAAGTATCCTGAATCTTAACTTTAAGGGTTTGAAGAGCTGTAGGCTCTCCGTGAATTAAAAATGTATGTTTGGGAGTGTTTTTGAGTTCGCTTAACCAATCCAAAATACCGACCTGATCTGCATGAGCAGACAAGCTCTCTATATGATGAACTTCGGCGTTCACATCATAATATTTTCCATAAATTTTCAACTCATGCGCCCCTTCCAACAATTGTCGACCACGAGTCCCTTGAGCCTGGTATCCCACTAATAAAATACTTGTGTTTTTCTTATCGACGAGCTGCTTAAGGTAAGTCAATACTCTACCTCCAGTCACCATACCGCTCCCTGCAATCACTATTTTGGGTCTAGGGTCATCTATAATTTCCCAAGTTTCTTTATAGGAAGCTATAATATTTATTCGGTGTTTCATAGCAAAAAATTCGTCAGGTGGAATTTTATGCCAAGCTGCAAACCGTTCAAAAACACCAAGCACATTATCACCCATCGGGCTATTTCTAAAAATGGGGATATTTGGAATTCGATGTTCATTATAAAGCTTCCATAACAGAAACATTAAGGTTTGGAGGCGTTCGACAGCAAAGGACGGAATAATTAAAACCCCCTTATTATGAACTGTTTTGTTGATGAGTTCTATAAGTTTTTCAGACACACTATCTTTTGGATGAAGCTTATTACCATAGGTGCTTTCTAAAAACAGGTAATCTGCTCGTTGAGGTTTTTGTGGAGGTCTAAGAAGCAAATCTTCTTGTCTTCCTATGTCTCCAGAAAACACAAACATTTCACCAAATATCTCTAGCTCAATAAAAGTGGCGCCAATAATATGTCCATTATATTTGAATCGGTATTTTATATGTTCTGAGAGTGTGTACCATTTATCTTTTTCTGCTGGGCTAAACATCTTTAAAGTCCGCTCCGCATCTTCTATGGTATAAAAAGGTAAAGCTGGATGGTGTTTGGTATAGTTTTCCTTATTGGCGAGTTCTGCATCTTCTTCATTAATCTTAGCATTATCCAACAGGATGATTTTAGTAATTTCTAAAGTAGGCTAGGTCCCAATGATTTTCCCCTTAAAACCCTGCTTTACAAGTCTTGGCAAATAGCCAGTATGGTCTAAGTGACCATGGGTTAATAAGACCACATCTATTGAAGAAACCTCAAAAGGTAGGTCCTGCCATTTTTTCTCCCTAAGGGCTTTTATACCTTGAAACATCCCACAATCTACAAGTATGTTTTGCTCGGGAGTTTCCAATAAAAATTTAGATCCAATTACTGTTTCTGAAGCTCCTAAAAAATGGATTTTTATAGTGTTCATTTTAATGTGTGTTACAGAGCATTGAAATTTCAGATAGTATTTTTGTTTTCCTCGTTTCTGAAATACCCAAATGATCTAGGTAAAAACTATCGTTTAACAATTGACGGCAGAGCACGACATCTCTGCTCAATAAAAATTGTTTTTCTCTATGAGTAATAAGTGTGGAGACGGTTACGGGATATAAGCCTAACCTATCTATGCGATCTTTTAAGTCATTATCTTTGGGACAATCCCAGCTTAATAAATAAAGTCCAGCACATGAGCCGAAGGTGATAGCATCTGAAGTAAAGCGAGTATTGGTTACTACCCACCCCTCTTTAGGACATTCTTTTGTATTCTTTTTTTCAGAGATAATATCTTGATACCGCGAGTTGATGTACAAGGGTACCTTTACATTACAAGTGGTTGTTTTTTCACTATGGAATTTACATTCAGCTACAATATGTTCTCCGTTTTTTATAGCAACAACGTTCACTTCGTGAGAGACGCATTTCCCTTGTAAAACTTCTCCAATTTTTACTTTATAGTCAGAATAGGATATTATACCAAATTAAACCTATAATGTCGCAATAAATCGTTTCTTTTCCGCCTGCTTTTTATCAAAAATAATTACCGTAACTAAGGCTATGCTAATTATTTTCAACT
>NZ_PJBS01000154.1 GCF_002836055.1 Psychroflexus sp. MES1-P1E | reverse complement strand
AGAAGAATACTTGTTAGAAAAAAACTTTAAACTTATTCTAAAGACAAACTTGGTTAACACGCAGTCATTTACGTTTCATAATTGCTAAGATGGCATTCGACATATGCTTAGATTTTATGTACGAAATTCATGATAATTTTTAGGTACAGTATTTCCTTTACTCTATAATTTCATAATCAATATCCAGTTTTCGCAAAGCTCTTAAGGCAGAACCGGAGTTTTTATCTTCCAGCTCAATATCCACTGCATCTCCTTCCAAAAGTATATCTGTAAGTTCGTTCGACAAGGGTTCATCAACACCCGTTGAAATCTCTACAATACATTTAGCTATCGCTCTTTTATCAGGCCTTTGAGCATCACAAGACAATAAATTCAATTTCATATTAGTGATTTTAAATGCAATATACCAGAGTTAAGATGAGTATGGATTATACTTCCATCATTATTCGGTTTATTTACTCGATAATCGAGATTAAAATACTCGGAGGCTTGCCATGCTTTATAAATTTTTTCTCATATAATGTCTTATGGGCTTGTCCTGAGGCAATTTACTCAAAATAAAAGGTTGATACATAGAGCCGAAGTGAAAAGCATGAAGTGTGATACTAAAATTGGATACCTTCGTTTTAAAAACCTTAGCGGTACTGATGAAGGAAAAAGAAAATAAATCAAAGAGCATAAAGAAGTCTTGGCCAACAAAAGAGGCTATGGAACAGATTTATGAAATGAAACTCTGGGGAGGTGGCTCTTCCCATTTCTATTCGGGTATAGGCTCCCATCATCCTAAAGTGGTCAACCCATACATAGAGGTTGTCATCTCATTTTTAACTTCTTTTCAAGATGAACTTATTCTCTGCGATTTAGGCTGTGGCGATTTTAATATAGGAAAAGAATTGGTGAACTATACCAGAAAGTACCATGCTGTCGATATAGTTACAGGTCTCATAGAAAGGAATACAAAAAAATACAGGGGAGACCATTTAGAATTCCATTGTTTGGATATCGCGAAAGATGATTTGCCTTCTGGGGATTGCGCCTTACTAAGACACGTGTTACAACATTTATCGAATACTGAAATTCAACGTATAGTCAGTAAATTAACTGATTTTGAATATATTATCGTAACCGAACATGTCCCTGAAGGGAATTTTATACCTAATAAAGATATTATTTCAGGACAAGGAATTAGACTAAAAAAGCAAAGTGGTGTTAACTTAACGGCAAAACCATTTAACTTAAAGGTCAAGGAAGAAACGCAGTTATTATCTGTTATTTTAAAGGGCCAAAAAGGAACTATAGTGACTACACTTTATAAAATTTAGGTTTCTATCTGTTTAAGATACCATAAGTGTATTTATGTCATTGCTTTTCGGAATCTCTTATAATTTCAATTGTTTGTTTGCTATTATCTGAGTTTTTAATTCGGACATCGATCTTTTTAAAGACCCATGGTCCCTCAACTCGATCTGCGGAAATATCCATTTTTGCTTTTCCTTTCTTGTATCCAGATGGTAGAATTTACACGTTGGTTTTCAATTGAGTAGTTAACTTCCCCCTCTAAAATTGCAAATTTGTCAATCGGTTCTATTTCGCCGAGTAGTTCTTTCACTTTTTGGTTAGATTCGACTTTTTTTATAGCATCTTGATAAAGCTCGGTATCGGAATAAGCCTGAGCAAAATCAGTACCAATCCCCATTATTTCTGAAGAAATGAATACAGAAAATATAATGAGTAAGAGACCGCTGACAGGTATAAACCACTTCCAATTTTTTTTCCATCAGCTTTTTTGCTCAATCAGTTCGTTACTCATATGTTATGTTTGAAGCGTTGTTCTCATTAGTTTTTAAAATTTTCTTATAAGATTTGGATGACCAGACCAAAGTGGAGAGGTAACTAAGTTCTCTTCTTTATAGGCTTTGTCTTCTTGGATCGATTGTCTTCACCCACCTGTTTTTACCTCTGGGTCAACAGAAGGATAATCGGTTAACTTTTTTCTCTTTACAACATCCGCAGAGATTGAAATCCGAAAGTCATATTGATTAGGTCTTGGTTTAATCTTAAATAATCCCGAGTTCTTCCTTTTGCAATGACCAAGCCATCATAATCTCCAACTTTTACTTGAGCAAAACTCACGTTGCTTTTTTTGGATTTAGATTTCTAAAAATTATAGGTATATAATCAATACCAATTTAAATTTACAATGTCGCATGAATAAATTGAATTGTTTTTTGATTGATTGAATTTAAAAATAAGAAGCATAGCCTTAGTTACGGTAATTATTTTTGGTAAAAAGCAAGCGAAAAAGAAACGATTTATTGCGACATTATAGGTTTAAATTGGTATAAACAACACTCTATCCCTTTATTGAAATAATTTGGTCTGAATTCTTCTGCAATAGTGGTTGTTCTGTTGTGCAAACTCAAAACCTAGCTCCCACCATTTTTTCATTTTTCTAGGTTCAAAAATAAGAGAGTTTTTGGTGAGCATTTCAGGAGGGTTATAAAAGTTGAGTGTGATCTCATCATGTTTACTCCTCAATTTTCCAATCGTAATATCATTGGTAATAATTTGCTCCAGAAGGAAATCAAATATCCGAGTCGTTAATTCTAAGACATTTTTTACTGGCTTTTTTTGAAATGGCTTTTCAGTTTTCAATAAAATGATATCCACTTCTTTAGCGCCTCTGTTAATAGCTTCTGCAATAGGAACAACATTACCTAATCCTCCATCCCCATACTCGTAACCATCCTTTCTAACTAAGCTCATAAAAGGAACTAAGTTAGCAGAAGCCCATATCCAATCACAAAATTCTTCGCGATTAAAGTCCTTTACGGACTTGTATTCGACCTTGCCCAAACTTATGTTGGAAACGGTGACGACCACATCTACATGTTGATTCTTCATTTGCTCAAAAAAATTTGGAGTGATTGTTCTCAAAATTAATTTTTTTAAGGACTTACTTTCTCCAAAGGTTTTCGACCCTTTTAAAAACCCAATGAGGATGTTGAGGTGATTGATCCTGATTTCAAATTCGCCATCCCTTTCTTTGATGATAAAAGGATTTCTACTAAAAATAGAATTTTGGTTTACTGAGGTATACACCTCCTTGAGCCTAGAAATTTCACCTATAGAAAGCAATGGAATAAGCAGACTTCCTGTAGAGGTGCCTACAAAAAGGTTATAGTCGTTTTTGCAAACGTTAATAAGATATTCTGCAATACCTCCTGCAAATGCCCCTTTGCTTCCTCCACCTGAAATGACCATTGCTCTCATAGTTTTATTTTTTCAAGATAAATGTAATATTGAAATTACAATAATTTTGACTCTAAACGCACAAGTCCATTTCTAGGCATAAAAATGGACTTGTGTAATGGATATGAATAACTATTTTACATCTGGTCGCTAAAAAAGATTGAGTTTAAAAATAACTTGAAGGTTCCAAGCCAAAAGGCTCTAAAATTGGTATTATCAGTAAAGATCATCACGTTTCCTCTTCCATACCCATTTTGTTTGAAGGGGACAGTGCTTTTAATTAACTCTAAATTTTCAGCATTTATATACCCGCTTAATAAAGGTGAGTTGGTATATTGAATAGGATTTTTAAAGCTTAAAGTATCCGCCTCTAACATTAAGTTGGAGTTTCTAAAAAGGGCTATCTCGTCATTATTATAACCATAAACTATAGGGTGGGATCTGTCGATTTTAGCTTTAAAAATAGCTCCTCCTATTCGCTTAGCACCATAAAATTTTGATCGCTCTATAAAACTGATGTCCTTGGCCACGACACTATCTTTTTTTATTTTAAAGTCAATCATCTTTTCATCTTTAAGCCAATTCATGGTGCCTTTGTAGGCGATGAGGTTCCCCCCTTTACTTACCCAGTCTTTTAGTTTTTCTTTTCCTGAAGGGGTTAAGGCATTAGAACTTGAGCTTGGTATAACCAAGTGGGTGTACTTCTCTAGGCTAGTCCTATTAAAATCTTTGGCATCCACTTTAGTGACTGGAATCTCATACCTAAAATCTAGCATGTGCCATATTTCCCCGGCATCATAAGACCTTACTCCTTCGCCAACAAGCATAGCAATTTTAGGCATTTCTAGAGGATTCATATTGGGACTTCCAAGATTAATTCCTTGGGTTAATCCAGTTTTTAATGGTGAAATTTTTACATGGTTGTTTTTTTGTAATTCATCCAGTAGAGTGTAGATTTCGGTACTGGTTTTCTGTTGATTTTGTATAGGAATTACAATAGTTCCATAATCAAAAGTTTCAGTCTTAGATTGAAATGGTTTTTGAGCCACCTTTACACGGATGTCTTCATCCATGATTTTATATAACACCTTTGGGGCATTAAAATCATTCCAGCGCAAAGCATAGGCGTACTCAGATTTTTGAAGGTCATTGGGGATGTCCAATTCTACTGAAGTTAGCTTTTTACCCATATCTATAGATTTCACTTCAGCAAAATCTACATCAAAAGCATGTCTGAAACTCCAGGCGGATACATCGTAAAAAATACTATCGTTAAAACTCGTACGCTTTTCAAACATGGCCTCTACGATCCTATGCTGTAATTGGTTTTTAGGAATGATATACGATGAATTTTGGTCGAAATCCTTACCGTCAAAGTGCTCATTTTTGTCAAGTTTATATAACTCTACCTGATGTTGCTCTAAGACTTTTGCCAATTCGTTGGCTAAGACAGGATCGTTCTTTCTGCCAAACACATAAGCTCCCTTTTCAGCTTTCTTTTCGGCGTTTCTATAAAAATTATACTGTAACTTGAGAATATCAGTTTTCAGTTCTAAGGAAGCTTTTAAAGTGGATAGGGCTGTGGTAAACTGATTTTTAATAGTGAAGGGGAATGTCAATAATCCGTTTTCAGTCATTTGTCCAGAACCTCTAGAGCTTGCTTGTTCGAAAAGAATACCTATAGAACCATTAATGTCTGGGAAGGTAGACCCTTTACCATAGTAAAAGTCATCAAAACTCTCTTTTGAATAATATAAAGAACCGATACTGTCTAGAGCTTTAGCATGATAGTTACCAATTCGTTCAGTAAGATCTTGGTTGAGTTGAGGGGTGAGGGGATTGGTTCTTTCTGGGATACCAGGTTGAAAAAAGAACGAAGAATTGGAGCCCATCTCGTGGTGGTCGGTTAGGACATTAGGTCTCCAATCGTAAAATGTTTTTACTCTAGCCTGGCTTTCTAAAAGTTGAAGAGGAAGCCAATCTCTATTGAGGTCGAACCAATAATGATTTGTTCTGCCCCCGGGCCAAATTTCAGAGAATTCACGATCTTGAGGGTCAGGATTTAAATTTACGCTTCTATTGGTATTGGTCCAATAGGCAAATCGTTGTAAACCATCTGGGTTGAAACTTGGGTCGAGAAGTATAACAGTATTCTCTAGCATCCGGTCTATTGAAGCTCCTTCTGCAGCCGCAAGATAATAAGCTAAAACTAGTGCAGCATTGGTGCCACTAGGTTCATTGCCGTGAACAGAAAACCCTTGATTCACTACAATAGGCATAGATTCCAATTGAGATTCAGAGACTTCACCAGATATGATTTTGAGATGGTTCTCTTGAATTTCAGCTAGATTTTTATGATTCTCTGGAGAGGTAATAGTGAGTAAAATAAGAGGTCTTTTTTCATAAGTAAACCCTCTGTTTTCTATACTCACCCTATCTGAGGATTCTGCTATGGCTTTCATATATAGAACCAGTTTGTCGTGAGAAATATGCCACTCTCCAGGGACAAAACCAACGATTTCACTAGGGGTTGGAATGTTTCGATTATAAGTTACATCTTGAGGTAAGTAGTCTTTTAGTTTCACTTCTTGGGCTTGAGCACATAAAGCAAAAAAAAAGGTGGTGAAAAATAGAATTTTTTTCATATTAATTTATCAAATTAGAGTTACAGATATAATTAAGACTTGAGTTTGAGTGAAAAGTTTAAATTTTAAAGAATACTTCCTCAAGTTCAGCTTATATAGCGATTTAAGATTTAAATATACTAAAGTTGTAATTGCTGTAGTAAACTAATTCTTCTTAAACTAGTTGATGTTTGGATACGAATTTTTTAGAGGCTATTAAAACTTCAGTCTGAACACCAAATTTGGTGTAAAATTTAAACCTCGTTGTTTAAAGGTTTGGATATTTTGATCGTCATTCAACCAATAAAACTGATCGTATATATTCGAGTTTCCAAAGACATTCCAAAAGGACAAACCTGCAAGAGCATTTATATTTTTAAAAATGGCAAAGGTGTAGGTTGTTGAAAAATCCAACCTAAAGTAATCGGGTAATCGCTCCGCGTTTGGTCCTTGAAATAGAACTTCCTGAGGGTTCACACTTTGATTTTCTTTGGGAAGTGTTATAGGTGCTCCAGAATGCCAGTTAAATCCAGTAGATAATTTTAAGCCTTTTTTTTCGTAGCTCAAACCAAAAGAAATCGCATGTTGTATATCTAGATTGCTCTGAAAACGCGAGGGGTCTAAAGCATCAAAATGGTAAAAATTATCGGATATGGAATAGCTTGCCCATCCAGAAATAGGATCGAAATTTTTATTGATTAAAAAATCAATTCCTTTTACTTCATAACTTCCATGCACTTGTAAAAATTGAAACTGATTTTGAAAACCTTGTCCTTGCGTGGTGATTCCTTTCACGTGTTTGTAGTAGACGTCTGCATTGATAAACCAGCTTGGTTTTACGTAATTGAGTCCAGTCGAGACTTGTTGGCTTTGTATAATTGGTCGGTTATTGGGATCGGAGAGGACCCATCTTCTATTTTCAACACCCAAAAAATCCGTTTGTAAATCGATAACTTGAGAGGTGACTTGGCTTTTTTGTTCAGCGAGAACTTCTAGGTAAACATCGTCTACTATTTTATAACTTAAGTTGAATCTAGGCTCAATCACCACCTTGTCAAATTTTGAAAAATGATTAAGTCTTCCCCCAAATTCTACACTGAGGTCTTTATTTGTTGACAGATAGTTTAACTGGCTATAAAGGCTGTTCGTTAAAATAGAGTTTCGAGTTTCTCTAAAAAAACCTGGATTATTGACAGATTCTGAATTGATAATCCCAGTCTCGTTAAGCTGATATCCTGATTCTAGACTAAGCTTTGAAGATAAATGGGTTTTCAGATTAACACGGACTCCAATTTCTCTTACTTCATTGATCTGCTCTAGGCTTTGGTCATCTAATAAATTCGTATTGATAGAATTTTGATTGTATTTGGAAGTATAAAACTGAACTTCAGTTTTTGTAGTTTCAGACCAGTTCCTATTGTAATAGATTCCACCAGCTACATTGGTTTGTTCGAGTTCGCTAGATCTTGTGTCAATCCTATTATCCAAAATTTTAAACCTGTCAAGAGAAAATTCATCATGTGTGTAAAAGAAATTGCCTTTTATGTAATCCTTTTCAGTGAGCTTGTATTTGTAGTTTAAAGTAGCATCATAAAATATAAATTCATTATTTTGTTGAGAGGCAGGATTTGTTTCGTTGGTAACCTCAGTGTTCTGGAAGATTTTATCAAAATAGTGATTGTAGGTTGGACTCTCCCAAATATTGTTGATGGATTCTCTAAAAGAAAACTCGATAGAAGAGGCAGACGTCAAAGGAGCTTCAATATAAACGTCAGCATTGATTAGGTTCACTCCAATTTCAGCTTTAAAAGATTTCACAATAGAATCTTTAGTACGCATATCGATCACACTAGAAACTCCATCACCATATCGTGAGGATGTTCCATTTTTGATCAATTTTACGCTTTTAGTCATATAGGGATTAAACGCAGAAATCATCCCAAAAAAATGAGAGGTATGGTACATTTTTATACCGTCCCACAAAAATAAATTTTGATCATGAGTGCCTCCTCTTACATTAAGATAGGACACGCTTTCTTGGCGGCTGGTTATGCCAGGAAGCGCTTGTATACTCTGTAAAACATCAGGTTCTACTAGCCCTGGTAACAATCCAAAGCTTTCATAATCGAGTTTTAAAATCCCAGACCGATATTTTTGAATGCCTTCCGTTAGATAATTGGTTAGGATAATTTCTTCAAGCACTATAGAAAAAGGGGAAACCATAACTTCAATGCAGTATTTTCTTTCGCTAGGTATAACTCTTTTTAGCTCTGGAGCATAGCCCTTTACCCTAATGCTTAAATCAACTTCTTCAGCGTTTACAGGGATTTTAAATTGGCCTGAAGCATTTGGTTTGTAGAGGTAGTTGCCAACCTTTATCGATGCTTCTGTCAATTTTTTTTGAGTTAATTCATCTTTAGCGATCACACACAGTTCAAATTCATTATCATTTGGAATGATGAGTATGTTTTTGTCGGAATGGGTTTTATACGAGAAAGGAGTGGATGTTTCTAAAAAGTTAAGGCAATCTTCTAGTGAATTTAAAGAAGGATTGGGAGTTATAATAAGGTTTTCTATTTGATCATCTGCATAAGAAAATTTAACGTCAAATCGACTCTCAATAGTTCTCAAAAATCCGCCTAAACCTTTGTCACCACTTGAGTTCTGAGCGTAGCCATGACTACTCAAGCTCAAAAGGATAAATAAAAAAGAATGTAAATTCAGTAATCTCACTTTTTAGACAATATGACCATATCACCATTTATCTGGTAGGTCAATTTTAAAGGCAAAGTAATGGATTTTAAGGCGTTTTCAAGATCATTATGGACAAAATTTCCAGTATAGAGTCTAGAGGAATTGATGGCTGAGGTTTCAAACTTTATATTGTAATAAAGATTAAATTCTTGTAAAACCGATTCTAGCGAAGTACTTTTAAATCGTGAAGTATGATTGATCCAACTTGGTTTTGATGAATAAGTTTTAGAATTTGAGATTTTGTCTTTTATAAAATTTACGGTCTCTTTGGGTTGGAGTATATACGCCTTGTTATCTATAATTACTTTTACGGACCCTTCATAACAAGTGACTTCAAACCCATATGCTCTTGATTTTACATTAAACTGTGTGCCTAAAACCTGAATGCTTCCATATTTTGTCTTTACTGTAAATACATTCCCTGTAGAAACTTTAAAAAAAGCTTCACCTTCTAAATTTAAAGACCGCTCTTGTGTCCATGTTGAAGAGTTAAATTGTATAATTGACTTAGCGCTTAAATTCACTTCAGATTCATCTGGCAGACTTAAAGTTTTAGTCTCAGCAACTTGAGTTTGTATGCTTTCTAAATATGAAGTCTTATTTAGTAGTTTTACAGCTGAAAATACTATGATGCATATAGCTGCCACAATACCAATGATTTTATAAAAATTGAAGGTTGTTTTTAGAATAGGTTGGTGAAGGTCAGATTCAAGCTTAGTAAGAGACTCTTGAGCATCAAATTTAGGAGCTCTAAAATGCTTTGCTGTTTCAGAAATTTTGGCATAAGAAGGGTAGACGTCTAATTTTTTAAACGCCTCCCATTCTTCTGAAGTGAGCTCGTCTCTGATCCACTTTTCAATTAAATATTCCTCTTTCATAGCAATCTAATCATTTATAAGACAATTTACTTATAAATTCTCCTACTCCATAACTGTTAAATTCCATCAATATCTCGTCTAAGTTGTTTGAGTGCAGAGTAGATTCGCTTTTCAACAGCTTTTCTAGAAATCCCCAACAGCTCTGCAATTTCTTTATGTTTTTTCCCTTCAACTCTATTGAGCATAAAAGCAACTCGTTTTTCTTCTGTAAGATTGGATAATGCTTTTTGATATTTATTTAAATATTCTTTTTCTTCAAGTAAAAATTGAGGGTCTTGATTAGTCGAGTTATTTTTTGAAGCATTCGACTCATATTTTAAGACTACCTTTCTATGTTTTATAGTATTAAGAGTGGTGTTGTTCGCTACCGAAAATAGGTAACTTTTAGCTTTGTCAGGTGATATTTTTTTACAATTCTCCCAGAGTTTCATAAAAGCCTCCTGAACTTTGTCTTTAGGATTATACTGTTCACCAAATTTATAGTAAATAAAATCGTGTAAATCTTTTGCATACCTTTCATGAAGTTTTGAAAATACAGTTTTTTCACAGGTATTTTCAAATAAAGGTCTTGCGTTTTCCATGGATTCAAAATTATAAAAAAAGTTTAAATTTGTAGGAATTATGAGTCCTAAGTTGTTTTATAAGTGTAAGCTAAAAAATATGTTTAAATTTTACAAATCGATTATTTTTTTATTGCTTCCCATTTTAATGGTGAGCTGCTATGAAGACGATGCTCCATTGGTAGAAAATGAAAACACTTTACACTATTCATCAGATCTTTCCTCTAAGGTCAAATCTATAACTTCTCACAATGCTTCTTTTGATGATCTTATAGACAATGCTTTCTGTTTTAGTCTTATTTTCCCTTATGAGCTTTCCATCAATAATCAACTCCGAGTTTTTAATTCAGCACAAGATTTAAGTCCTTTAAGAGAAGAGGATGCTATTGAGATTGTATTTCCGGTCTCTATAGTCTTCAGTGATTATAGTCTTCAAGAGGTCAATTCTACTCCTGAATTAAATGCGCTGATCAATCAGTGTAGCGATTTTCAAAGTTTCACAACCTTCAATTGTTACTCAATAAAATTTCCTTTAACTCTGAAGGATTTCAATGACGTCAACTCCTCTTTCCAAACGCATCATTTCTTCAATAACAAAGATATCTTTCTATACTTAGAAAATCTTCATGATTCTGATGTTTACGAAATAGGCTATCCTATTTCACTTCTTAATAAAATTTCTCTTGAAGTTGTTATCAATGATAACCAAGAATTTATTGATATGCTGGATTCTTCGCCTTCACATTGTGAGGAGTGAATAAATATTTTATTAAGTATTTCTTAGTATTTATTATTCCTATTTGTTAAACCCTTATTAAAAAAGATTTTTGGGGTAGTAACTTTTGAGTTGTGTTTGTCTTATGCATGTAACAATAAAACAAAAAACTATGAAATTACTATCAAAATTTTTGCTTGTGGCATTTCTTGCTACAGTATTTGTATCATGTTCAGACGATGATGATGCTCCAATAATGCCGCCATCAGGCGATCCGACGATTGCTGATTTGGTGACAGAAAATGAACAGTTTTCTTCACTTTTAGCCGCTTTAGTTCGTACAGATTTAGTTGCGCCATTTGCCGGTGGTAGTGGTGATCTCACGGTATTTGCTCCTACTAACGACGCTTTTAGTACATTTTTGCAAGACAATGGATTTTCAAGTCTTGAAGAAGTTCCGGAAAGTCTCTTAAGAGAAGTTCTTTTAAACCATGTTGTTAACGGAAGAGTTCTAGCAGCAGATTTAACTACAGGATATGTAAATTCTTTAGGTACCGGAAGTGCTTCTGAAAGTACTCTTAGTCTGTTTATTAATACAGATGGAGGTGTAGCAATAAACGGTGTTTCTAACGTTACTACAGCAGATATTCTAGCAACTAATGGTGTTGTCCACGAAGTAAATGCTGTAATTGGTTTACCAAGCGTTACTACACAAGCTATTGCAAATCCTCAATTTTCCACACTGGTAAGTGCTTTAATCGCAGCGAGTACAGATCAAACAAATTATGTAGATATTCTATCAGGTTCAGAAAATTCACCTTTTACAGTTTTCGCCCCAACGAATGCTGCTTTTGATGACCTATTAAGCGGTCTGGGTGTTTCAGGTTTAGGTGATGTTGCTCCTGCAACTTTAGCTACCATTTTAGAATATCATGTTATTGCTGGATCTAACGTAAGATCAAGCGATCTTACTACAGGATTAACAGCAGTAACTTTGCAAGGCGAAGAATTAGAGTTTGACTTATCAAATGGAGCTCAAGTTATGGATGCTACAGAGGCAAATGCCAATATTGCAATAGTAGACGTGCAAACCAGTAATGGTGTTGTGCATGCTATAGACAAAGTGTTATTACCACAAGTGATAGTTGATGTTATTGACCCAACAATTACAGGGTTGGCGATGATGAATGATGACTTGTCTAGTTTGTTTGCTGCATTGCAATTGACAGGTCTTGATGAAGTTCTAAACGACAGGGCGAGCCAGTATACTGTCTTTGCTCCAACCAACGCTGCATTCGATATATTCTTGAATGGTTCAGCTTTAGGAGATCTTCCAGTGGAAGTAGTAACTCAAGTTTTGTTAAATCATGTTTTAGCAGGAACCGCACTTTCTACTGATTTAGAAACTAGTTATACAAATTCTCTAGCTACATTTGGTGACACTGAAAACAACTTGAGCTTTTATATCAACTTAGATAACGGTGTAAGATTAAATGGTGTATCTGCTGTAACAGCTCCAGATAATGAAGCAGCAAACGGTGTTGTACATATTGTTGACGCGGTAATAGGTTTACCAACCGTAGTCACTTTTGCAACAGCAGATCCTAATTTCAGTAGTCTAGTTGCTGCACTTACCGATGATGGACAGGAAGCACAAAACTATGTGGAGACGCTTTCTACCCCAAATGGAACTGCTCCAGCTCCATTCACAGTATTTGCTCCAATTAATTCAGCTTTTGACAATTTATTTGCTGAATTGGGTGTTGAAGGAATTGAAGACATAGATCCAGCTACTTTAACTGCTGCTTTGAATACACATGTTGTTGCACAAGCTAATGTGAGATCAACAGATCTTATGGATGGAACTGTGACTACATTGGGAGCGGATTTAACGGTAGATGCTTCTGCTGGAACTTTAACAGATCCTAATGACAGAGTAAGCACCATCGCTGTGTTTGATGTTCAAGCTTCTAATGGTGTAGTTCATGCCATTGATACTGTTTTATTACCACAGTTATAAATTATAAGCTTATTTATAGAATTAAAAAAGGTTCAACATTTCGTTGAACCTTTTTGCTTTTAAAATTTTAGTGAGCCTATACTTTATCGAGATGTTTTGGCTTCACTCCAAATTTCCTAGTATCCTCTTTGGTCAGTACTTTATAATCTTCAGTTTTAGTCAAATGCTCTAAGGGATATAGCAAATGCTCTGGAAGAGCAGTGAGTTGTCTCGATTTGAGATCAATCCACGATCCCATCATATCGCATCTTGCACAATTCTCTCCTTTTTGGTTATATACGTTATGTTCAAACTGAAAAAACATGCCATTTTCACTTAGGCCTTTTAGTTCTAAACTCACCCTTACCTTGTCTTCAGGTTTTATTTCTTTAAAATAGAAAATGTGTTCATAAAATACAATTGGACCAATATTATACTTTACCAATTCCTGCTGAGAAAAGCCATTTTCCACGAGAAAAGCCATTCTCGTATGGCTCATAAAATTCTGATAGGAAGAGTTTGCTAAATGCCGATTAGCATCCAGATCACTCCAACGAATTTCAAATGATTGACTATACATATTTAAATAAATTTAGTGATTAGAATAATAATTGCACTCAAAATAGTGGCCATGACTACCCCACGTGCTCTATGATCTTGTTTTTTCTTAATAAACACAAAAAACGGCAAAAAGTTTAAAATAGCACCCAAAGCAATAATGCTCCCAAGTACACCTTCTCCTGAAGCTTTGCTGAGAACCATTTCAAACTCCCTTTGCATGATGACGCTTATATACAGGAACATGCCTGCGAGATTGGCAGTGATCCCTATTAAGAAGCCTATGGCAATTTCTTTTTTAATCATTGATGGACCAAGATTTTAAATCATCAATAAATTGATGTGCTGTAAGGTCAAACATGACTGGGACAACAGACACATAGCCAGCTTCTAGAGCTTCAACATCTGTTCCTCCATCTTTATCTTCGTTTACAAATTCTCCAGAGAGCCAATAATAATTTCTCCCTTGCGGATTTTGTCGCTTATCAAATTGCTCTCTCCAAAAGGCTTTGGCTTGTCTACAAATTTTTACACCTTTTAAATTTTCTTCTCCAGCTTTAGGGAAATTGACATTAAGAACAACCCCCTTAGGAAGGCCATTTTGTATGACATTATTTGTAATGCGTTTTATATACTTGGTCGTATGGTCAAAATTAGCTTCCATAGAGTAATCAAGTAGAGAAAATCCAATGGCAGGTATTCCTTCTATCCCTGCTTCTACTGCAGCACTCATCGTTCCAGAGTAAATGACATTTATGGAGGAATTAGACCCATGGTTGATTCCACTTACACATAAATCTGGTTTTCTTTTTAGGATTTCTTGGGTTCCTATTTTTACACAATCCGCTGGTGTGCCTGAACAAGAATATTCTTTGATTTGTGAATATTTATCGATGGTAACTGGGTCGCAATATAAATTGTCATTGAGTGTTATAGCGTGTCCCATTCCGCTTTGCGGCCTGTCTGGTGCAACGACAACTACTTCTCCGATAGTTTTCATAATTTGTATAAGATGTCTTATGCCTGGGGCAGTGATGCCATCGTCGTTCGTGACTAATATTAAAGGTTTGTTTTCTTTTTGCATAGAATTCATTTTCAAGGGGCTAAAATAATCATTTTAGCTCGTAATAAAATGAATTATCACGTTTAACAAATTATTAGCTAGCATTAAAAAATGTGGTATAATTTTTACTGTACATTAGAAATATATTACATTAGTAAACTCAAGTTTTAATGAATTTTGATACGATGAAACGATACAAAGTAAGACGCAATTTTATTATTTTATTATTAGTAACTCTACTGTCTATAACGTCTTGTAGTTTTACAACTAAAGATTTTGATGAAGATTCGGATAAGGACAAAGTGCTTATTGAACTCATTACCTACGTGATTGAGCAAGGCCATTTTGATATGAAAGAGATAGATGATGAATTTTCTGAGGCTGTTTTTAAAGATTACATCCAAGGTTTAGATCCTATAAAAAGACACTTTCTAGCTAGTGATTTTCAAGATTTTGAAGCTTTTAAAACTCAGATTGATGATCAGATTGAAAATAAAAATTTAGTGTTTTTCAACCTTACTGTCGAAATTCTAACTCAAAGAATGGAAGAGGCTAAAGGGTTTTATTCAGAATTACTTGCAAAGCCCTTTAATTTTCAAGAAGAAGAGGTGATTGATACAGATTATGAAAAACTAGACTATGCCTCTAGTAAATCTGAATTGAAGAAACGATGGAGACAGCAATTCAAGTTTTCAACACTTTCTTCGTTCCATAATCTAAAAGAAGAACAGGCGGAGAAAATCAAAAATGGTGAAGAGTTAGACGAAAAATCTGATGTAGAGTTGGAGAAAGAGGCTCGTGAGATCACCAAGGAATCTATTGAAAATTATTTTGAGGCCATGTCTGATCTTGAAAGAAAAGATTGGTTTACCCTGTACATCAATTCGGTGGTCAGTCAATTCGATCCACATACAAATTACTTTGCTCCACAAGACAAAGACAGATTCGATATTTCGATGTCTGGCAAACTAGAAGGAATTGGAGCTAGGCTACAAAAACAAAGAGACAACGTAAAGATTGTTGAGGTAATTTCTGGAGGCCCAGCATGGACAAATGGAGAGCTTGAAGTTGGCGACTTGATTCAAAAAGTGAAACAAGAGGATGAAGAAGAACCCGTAGACATTCGTGGAATGCGACTCGATGACGCGGTAGATCTCATTAAAGGGCCTAAGGGCACGAAAGTAACATTAACTGTTAAAAAAGTAGATGGAAGCTCTCAAACGATCAACATTACAAGAGATGTTGTGGAGATTGAAGAAACTTATGCTAAATCTTCATCAGTTATAAAAAACGGAAAGTCTTATGGTATCATCAATTTGCCGAAATTTTATTTTGATATGCAAGATTATGATGAACGAAATGCAGCTTCAGATATCAAAAAAGAATTGATTCGTCTTAACGAAATTGGAGCAGAAGGTTTAGTGATAGATCTAAGAAATAATGGAGGCGGTTCTTTATCTACCGTAGTCGATATTGCAGGCTTTTTTATTGAAAATGGACCTGTGGTTCAGGTTAGGGATGCGAAAAATAACACAGAAGTTTTAAAAGATACCGATGCCGATGTGATTTGGGATAAACCTTTGGTTATTCTTGTGAATGAATTATCAGCCTCAGCTTCGGAAATTCTAGCCGCGGCTATGCAAGATTACAATAGAGCTGTTGTGATTGGTAGTAAGCAAACCTATGGTAAAGGAACTGTGCAGAATGTTGTAGATCTCAACCGCTGGATGAGAAATAATGACACATTTGGAGACATGGGAGCTCTTAAAATTACGACTCAAAAATTTTACAGAATTAACGGAGGATCAACTCAACTGAAGGGTGTAGAAAGCGATGTTGCTGTTCCCGACCGATATTCTTATATCGATATTGGTGAAAGGGATTATGAAAATCCAATGCCATGGGACAAAATTGCCCCTGCAGACTTCAAAACGTGGAGAGGGTATTCTAATCTTGAAAAGGTAATCGCTTCTAGTAGAGATCGCTTGTCCAATAATGCTCAAATCCAATTGATAGACGAAAATGCAAAATGGATCAATGCACAAAGAAATCAAAACACATATAGTTTAAACTATGACCGCTATGATAAAGAGATGGCTGAGGTAAAAAATATGTCTGAAAAGTTCGATAATATCAATAATTATAAATCAGATCTCACTTATAGCTCCTTGCCTTATGAAGAGTCTCTTATGGCTCAAGATTCATCTTTAACCCAAAAGAGAAAAAGATGGCACGAGAGTTTGTCGAAAGATGTTTATGTGCAAGAAGCGATTAATGTACTTCAGGATTTAAACGTTGATGAAAGCTCTATCAAACTTGCAGCAAGAAAAGATTAATTAGGTGTAATTCTATAAGTTTGACCAGAAATACGTCTTTAACACACTTAGCCCTCCAAAAATTTAAAAAAAATATTTGGGGGGTCTTAAGTTTTTGGTATGTCGTCGCTTGTTTATTAATAGGGATTTTTGCCTACCTGCTGTCTCCAGACAATTCAGAAAATGCCAATAACATGGCGTTGAGTATCCATTCGAAATCCCCTGGGTTTACAACCAAAGTTATCGAGTTGCCCAGTCCTAACCAAAATGAGCAATCCTGGTTCTCTAAATCATTTTTTGGTGATAAAACAGCAAAGACTATTATTCCTATTCAATCATATAAAGAACAAGGTGGTAAACTCTACTATCTCGAATACGGTATGGATGAGTCTGCTTTAGAAAATGAAATTGACATATCTCAAATAGATTTCGAAGGAGAGATAACTGACCTTGTCACTACCAAAACATATTGGTTAGGGACCGATAAATATGGTAGAGATTTGCTGAGTCGGATGTTTATTGGTATAAGAATCTCTTTTTCAGTAGGATTTATTTCAGTGTTGATCTCGCTTGTACTCGGTATTTTCTTAGGCTCAATATCGGGATATTATGGAGGGAAAATCGATGCTGTAGTGATGTGGCTTATCAACGTTACCTGGTCTATACCTACTTTGCTTTTAGTGATTGCCATAACGCTAGCTTTAGGTAAAGGATTTTGGCAGGTGTTTATTGCGGTAGGTTTAACGATGTGGGTGGAAGTGGCCAGAGTGGTTAGAGGTCAAGTGATGAGTGTAAAATCCTCACAATACGTTACAGCAGCAAGAGCTTTAGGGTTTAAAAATCAAAGAATCATTACAAAACATATACTTCCTAACATCATGGCTCCCGTGATTGTTATATCTGCAGCTAATTTCGCTGCCGCCATATTGATAGAAAGTGGGCTTAGCTTCCTAGGAATAGGTGCTCAACCTCCCACGCCAAGTTGGGGCGCTATGATCAAAGATCATTATAGCTACATTATATTAGGAAAAGCCTATCTAGCCATTATTCCTGGTTTAGGAATAATGAGCTTAGTGATGGCTTTTATGCTTGTAGGAAATGCGCTTAGAGACGCTCTGGATGTTAAGAATTAATCATTTAATTTTAGAACGGCCATAAACGCTTCTTGAGGAATTTCTACATTACCGACTTGTCTCATGCGTTTCTTTCCTTTTTTCTGTTTCTCTAAAAGCTTTCGTTTACGAGAAATATCACCGCCATAACATTTGGCTGTCACATCTTTTCTTAAAGCCTTTACTGTTTCTCTAGCAATAATTTTTGCACCGATAGCCGCTTGGATAGGAATATCAAACTGTTGTCTAGGGATAAGTTCTTTTAGTTTCTCACAGATTCTTTTCCCAATATCGTAAGCATTGTCAGCGTGAAGTAAAGCAGAAAGGGCGTCTACACTATTCCCGTTTAATAGAAGATCTACTTTTACCAATTTGGATTTTCGCATTCCAATTGGCGAATAATCGAAGGATGCATAGCCTTTGGAAACTGTCTTTAATCGATCATAAAAATCGAAAACAATTTCAGCTAGGGGCATATCAAAACTCAGTTCTACACGATCTTGAGTCAGGTAAGTCTGGTTGGTAATTTGTCCTCGCTTTTCTATACAAAGCGACATCACAGGGCCAACGTAACCGGATTTTGTGATAATACTAGCTTTTATAAAAGGCTCTTCAACACGGTCTAAATAAGAAGGTTCTGGTAAATCGGTTGGATTGCTTACGACAATGGCTTTGTCCCTATCTTTTAAGGTGAAAGCGTTATAAGACACGTTAGGGACAGTTGTAATAACAACCATGTCAAACTCGCGTTCTAGACGTTCTTGAATAATTTCCAAGTGAAGCATTCCTAAAAAACCACATCTAAATCCAAAACCTAAAGCTGCAGAACTCTCTGGGGCAAAAACCAACGAAGCATCATTTAGCTGAAGCTTTTCCATTGCAGATCTCAACTCTTCGTATTCATCAGTTTCAACAGGATAGATCCCTGCAAAAACCATGGGTTTCACCTCTTCAAAACCAGCAACTGTATTTTTAGTAGGATTTTCAGCGTCGGTAATGGTATCACCAACTTTTACTTCTTTTGCATTTTTAATACCTGTAATTAGGTAGCCAACATCTCCTGCTTTGATCTCTTTTTTGGGAAATTGAACCAGTTTCAAAGTCCCCACTTCATCTGCATAATAATTCTTACCGGTCGCCAAAAATTTAATTTGTTGCCCCTTTTTAATACTTCCATCAAAAACTCTAAAGTAAGTTTCAATCCCACGGAAAGGATTATAAACAGAATCGAAAACCAAAGCTCTTAACGGAGCTTCAGGATCCCCTTTTGGAGATGGGATCCGTTCTACAATTGCATTTAATATTTCTTCTATGCCAGTGCCGTTTTTTGCACTTGCTCTAATGACATCTTCTCGATGACAACCGATTAAATCTACAATGTCATCGGTGACCTCATCGGGGCTAGCACTAAGTAAATCTACTTTATTGAGGACTGGAATAATTTCTAAATCATTTTCTAAAGCTAGATATAAGTTGGAAATCGTTTGCGCCTGTATGCTTTGTGCGGCATCTACGATAAGCAAAGCTCCTTCGCAAGCCGCTATAGATCGAGATACTTCGTAAGAAAAATCCACATGTCCTGGCGTATCGATAAGATTAAAGACAAAATCTTCACCTTTATAATTATAGACCATTTGGATGGCGTGGCTTTTTATGGTAATTCCACGTTCACGCTCCAAATCCATAGTGTCTAGAAGTTGCTCCTTTCGTTCACGTTCTGTCACAGATTTAGTAAAATCTAATAAACGATCGGCTAAGGTGCTTTTTCCGTGGTCTATATGAGCTATTATGCAAAAATTTCGAATGTTCTTCATAGTCCCTTTATCCTCTACAAACGCTTAAAAAGCATTTGAATTTATCTCTGCAAATATAATGGAATTGTTTGGCTTAAGAGGCTTATATTTTACAGTGTTAAAAGCTTTATGGAAATTGTTTATATTTCTGTAGTTTTACACTAAAAAATTTTGGCTAAGATAGATAACATAGAACTTGGAGAATTTCCATTACTTCTTGCACCAATGGAGGATGTAAGTGATCCTCCTTTTAGAGCGCTTTGTAAGGAATACGGTGCAGACATGGTGTATACTGAATTTGTTTCTTCTGAAGGATTGATTCGTGATGCTGCCAAAAGCCTACAAAAGCTTGACATCTATGAAAGAGAACGCCCGGTTGGTATTCAGATTTTTGGAGCTAATCTCGATTCGATGTTGAGGTCTGTTGAAATTGTTGAAAAGACTAAGCCAGATGTTATAGATATCAACTTTGGGTGTCCAGTTAAAAAAGTGGTTTCTAAAGGAGCAGGAGCAGGCATTTTGAAGGATATAGATCTTATGGTGAAACTCACCGAGGAAATGGTGAAACATACCCATCTACCTATAACTGTTAAGACTCGATTAGGTTGGGATCATGATTCCATTAAAATCTATGAAGTTGCAGAACGACTTCAAGATGTGGGTTGTAAAGCCATCTCAATTCATGGGCGTACAAGAGCTCAAATGTACAAGGGAGAAGCAGATTGGAAACCTATTGCAGAAGTCAAGAACAACCCGCGGATGCATATTCCTGTTTTTGGAAATGGGGACGTAAATAGTCCAGAAAAAGCTGCACTCATGCGAGATGAATATGGACTCGATGGAGCAATGATTGGTCGGTCGAGCATAGGGTCTCCTTGGTTTTTTAAAGCGGTAAAACACTATTTTGAAACTGGGACGCATTGTGAACCCCCTTCTTTGGTAGAACGTATTGATATTGCTAGACGTCATCTGCAAATGGCCATCGATTGGAAAGGGGAGAAGCTAGGCGTTTTTGAAACTCGACGACATTACACCAATTACTTTAAGGGAATCCCGCACTTCAAAGACTATAGGATGAAAATGGTAACTTCCGATCATTCTGAAGATGTATTTGCTGTTTTTGATGAGGTTGAAAATAAGTTTTCTGACTACCAGTTTGTTTAATCAATTTTAAACTCTTTATCTCTTTTGAAACACATCTTGTTCATTTAAATTTAAAAAAGATGAAATTATTTTTTTTAATCTCTTTAGTGATTATGTTTGGCTTTAGTTCATACGCACAAAGCATCGATGAAAAGATTCACCAAACTTTAAAAAATTACTTAACGGAATTCCCTTTTCAAACTCAATTTTCTGTAGCATTAATCGATCATGATGACATTAACTATTATGGGCAAGTAAAATTCTCAGACACTATAAATGAATTAGATAACAGTGCCTCTGTTTTTCAGATTGGATCGGTTACCAAGGTTTTCACCTCTACACTTTTGGCTAGTCTTGTTGTTGATAAGTCATTGAAATTAACAGATTCGCTTCAGCAGTTTTTTAGATTTCCACTTGCCAATACTTCAATTACGTTAGAAAGACTTTCCAACCATACATCTGGTTTGCCAAGGCTTCCTTCTAATTTGAACTTAACGTTAGCAGACCCTAAAAATCCTTACCTTACTTATACTAAAGCAGATCTGGAGTTTTACTTAACCTCAGAAATGGAAGTGCTAAATACCTTAGAGCCTAGCTATCAATATTCAAATTTGGGGGCTGGCATTCTGGCTAATGCTTTAGAAAATGCTACAGATAAAACCTTTGACGACTTACTTTTAGAAAAAATATTTCAGCCCTTAAGGATGAAAAATTCTACACTAGACAGCAATCTTGTTGAGTCAAATTTGGTTCAAGGCTTAGATCAAGATGGAAACCCTACACCTGTATGGGACATGGGAGTTCTTGCTGGTGCTGGTGGAATATTATCTTCCACTGCCGACCTCTCAAAATTTGTAAAGGCCCATTTTGAGGATACAGAAACTGCGTTTTCATTAACGACCTTATCCACTTTCTTAGTCGATGCAAATTTAAGGATTGGCTTAGGATGGCATATTTTGCAAGATGAGCAAGACCATAATTTATATTGGCATAATGGAGGAACCGGGGGTTATTCGGCTTCTGTTTTTGTTATTCCTGAAATTCAAAAGGCTGTTATTGTTTTAACTAATGTATCTGCATTTCATCCTAAAGCCTCGCTTATAGACGAATTGGGCTTTAAACTCTTAAGTGCATTTTAAAAAAGATAAAGCGCTGTGTTTTTAAACACAGCGCTTTTAAATATAACGTGTCATTATAACTCCTATCTGTTTTCTGCAATGGGAGTTGGGAATTGAACGAAAACATTATCTCCTGGTCTGTCATTTGGAAGTTGATCGAGTCTGTTAAAACGTCTCATATCTATCCATCTATGACCACCTTCTGCAAAAAGAGAATAACGCCTTTGTAATAAAATTTCATCAACGAGTTCAGATGGAGAATCGCCACCTGTATAATCATCTAGCTCTGCTGCGTTTCTGATAATGTTAATAGCATTGATAGCTTCGCTTGGATTTGATATATGTAAAGCTTCAGCATAAAGAAGAACAAGTTCTTCATTTCTAATGATATCTACATTATCTATAATATTGTCATAAACGAAAACATTATAAATACCGCTTAAATCGGATTGGGTTAAGACTTCTTCTCTTCTCACTACTTTTCTAATTCTACTGTCGCCCGTCAACGTGTCTGCAATAAAAGAAGGATGTGCAATTCTAGCATTGGCTACCGTTTGATTGACACTGAAAAACAATGGATTGGGAAAATCTAGGCCGGATTGTGAAAATGTAAAATAAACACTTTCACTAAGGTTTCCACTTAAATTAATAAAGGAGTCTTCCAACAGGGATTCAGCTTTTGTATAATTTCCTCGATACACCTCAACTCTAGCATGAAAAGCTTTATTGAATTGAAGAAAACCGGCAGGAGTTGATGCAATTGTGAATCCTTCACCGTCGTCAGGCAGTGAAAAAGGAAATTCACCTCCATTGTTTTACAACTGAGTTGCCGCTTCTCCCAATAGATTAGAAATAAAAGCAATAGCTTCATCATAACCTAAAAAAGGGCCTAAATTATCCGGATCTGACACATCAACTCGAATTCCGTTTTGATATTGTTGATTAAGAACCATCAACAGTTCATGGGCTTTAATAGTATTCAGGAAGCCTTTAGAAACTGTGATTTCGGCCCCGGTAAAAATCCCTTCACTATTTCCAATACCTTGTATTATCAAATTAGCATCTTTAATTGCAGTGTACCTAGCACTGTAAGGAGATGTCGTGTAAAACGTATTGTTGTCTAGATTTCCAGTCATCACATCTGAAGACCATCGAGGATCTGAACTTTGAAATCTGTAATATTCTCGTCCAGCTAAAGATTGGCCGTCGACTTGGGTGCCAATTTTCAATCGCATATCCGAAAGTACACCTGTAATGGCTTGTTCTAATTCACCACGGCTAATACCGTCCTGTATGGACTCTGCAGTAGGCCTATTTAAATTCTCTCCATCTTCCAGCTCACACGACAAAGTCATAAGGCAAACCACTGGTAAGAATAAGATTTTATGTATTAATTTCATAAGTCTATATTTTTTGATTAAAAGTCCATTTTTATTCTAAATAAATATTGTTTTGAAGTTGGGTATGGTGTGACCTCTACCCCCGTTGATAAGCCGTTTGAGCCAAAATTTGAGACTTCAGGATCATAACTATTGTAATCAAAGAAATTAACTAGATTTAATCCCGTCAATCCCATCTTGATATTGGAAACATAGCCTTTGAAAAGACTTTGAACTACCTTATCAGGAACAGTGTAACTCAGTGCTATTTCTCTTAATCTCAGGTAAGAAGCATCTTCTACAAAAGGAGCTGCAATACCGTTAACTAATGAATTTATTCTAAAATCACCATTACTCAATTCTCCACTTGGGTCTAAACTAAAATCGTCATAATCATTAGAGGTTTGTCCGAGGTCTGTGAGTAGAGTCGTTAAGTTAATGTTGTCTCCACCTTCTTTCCAATGCCATAAAAAGGAAAGGTCAAAGTTTTTATAACTAAAATTATTGGTGAATGTCATTTGAAAGTCTGGTTCTGCATCACCCAATTTTATAATACTCCCTTCACCATTATTTCCTACAATTTGTGTAGCGCTTTGGCCTTCCTGAATTCTGAAGGTTCCTAGGCCTGTACCAAAACCACCTAAATCGAAGGGATCTACATCAAGTCTGGTGACTTCAGATCTGTTTCTAAAGAAAATGACATTAGTACTCCATTTGAAATCACCTTCTCTTAATACATCAGCATCCATGGTAAGCTCTAGTCCTTCGTTTCTTAAGCTACCAGCGTTTGAAAATCGATTCGTAAATCCTGAAGAGGGTTCATTTTGAGCTTGAAGAATTAAATCATCAACTTCTTTGATATAATAAGAGGCTTGTAATCTGATGCGATTATCTAAAAGACCAGCGTCAAATCCAAATTCCAATTCTTTTTGGCGCTCAGGATTAATCGTAGCATCTCCCAAAGTCCCTGGGACTCCAATACCAGGAAGACCTCCTATTGAATTCCCCACAAGTGTAGTAAACAAAGCCCCAAATGGTGCGAAATTTCCTGCTTCACCATAAGCAATTCTTGGTTTGAAATTTGTAAGGAAATCGCCTTTCCAAAAATCAAAATTATGAAGATTCATTGCTAGTGATGCTTTTGGATAGTAAAATAGAGTATTTGCATCTCCAAAGTTTGAGGATTTATCTGCTCTCACACCAATGGTTCCTATTAGCTTGTCCTGGTAGTTTACTTCTTCTTGAATAAAGAAGCCTGAGTCATCTTGATCTCTTCGGAATTGATTTACATTTATATTCCCAGCCTGGTCCAAATTTGACTCAGAACCAATGAGGTCTGAAGCCACATTATTAACTGTATTTATAGAAAAACTTTCTCTGGTTATACCACCCTGAGAAGTGAATGTGATATTGTCATCAGTAAAATAGGTGTGGACTAAAAAGGCAGAATAGTTATTGTTTCTGGTTTTAGTATTTCCTAAAGCACTCACTCCATTAAGGCCTCCATTAGCGGGATCCATAAATTGGAGCTCTTTTGGAAATAAAGCAGTTGTTTGCAACTGCTAATAATCAAGTCCAAATCTAAATTGTGCTTTTAGACTAGAGTTTTGACCTTGGTAAACATCATAGTCCAAGGTACTCCCTAAAACAAATCTATTTACATTTTCTCGGCTAGTGATCAAGGCTATAGTTTGAAGGGGATTAGATCCTCCATAAGGGTTGTCGGGATAGACTCCGTTTGCATTTGGGGAAAGTTGTGCCCAAGATGGGAGGGAGGTAAGAGTAACTCCAATCGTGGCTCCAGAATTGTCGTTATTAAAAAATCCTCTATCAGAGCTAGAATCTATATAATTAGCCCCTACAAATAATTTCATTTTATCATCAAAAAAATCGTGAACGACATTCAGCCTTGCAGACTTTCTATTGTAGCCTGTGTTTTCTACGATTCCATTTTCTTCTCGGTTGGAGAACGATCCATAAAGAGTCGTGTTGTCGGAACCTCCTGAAACGCTGGCATAGGTATTACTTATAAAGCCTTCTTCTCCAAAAACTTCCTTTTCATAATCAACTAGGTTTCCATTTTGTTGAGCTTGAGCAAATAGGTCTCCTTGCCCCTCCCCAAATCCGTTTTCCGCAATATCTCGGGTATAATTCCTTTGGCCTCTAAAGTTTATAATAGAGTTAAATCCTAATTCTTGTTGAACAGAAACTTTAGTATCACCTGCTTTTCCACGTTTGGTTGTAATAATAATCACACCAGCAGCAGCACGTGCTCCATAAATGGCTCCAGCTGAAGCTCCTTTCAGTACTTCTACTCGCTCAATAGCATTAGCTTCCAAGTCTGCAATTCTGTTGGAAGGGTTATCTTGGGAAGATGAACTTCCTCCAGCAGCCGCTCGAGAAACAAAATTAAGTCCTGCTCCAGAAATACTACTGTTGTCGATATAAACACCGTCCACTATATAAAGAGGCTGAGAATTTCCAAAGACAGAGGTAATTCCTCTAAGTTTCACAGAAACACCGCCGCCAAGGGCACCAGAATTTCTTGTAACTAAGGCTCCTGCAAATTTACCAGCTAGAGCTGCATCCAAAGTAGGTTGAGATGCCCTTCCTACCAATTCCTGAGATGAAATAGAGGAAACTGCATTTGCAGCGTTGGATCGTTTTACGGAAGTCGCTAAACCTGTAATGACTACTTCCTCCAAAGTTGAAGCAGATTCAGTAAATGAAACTGTAAATGGTGAAGAAGAGGTAACATTTATGTCTTGAGACTCATACCCTAGGTAAGTAAATCTTAAAGTTGTAGGTAACTTTTCTACCAATAAAGAAAATTCGCCATTCGTATCACTAGTCGTCCCATTGGAGGTTCCTTTTTCCACAACGTTAACAAAGGGTATGATGTTACCCGTGGACTGCTCTACTGTTTTTCCTGTGAGTGTTTCTTGTGCTAATACCAATCCAGGTAAAAAAACAAAAATATAAGAAAGCTCAGCGATTTTTGTTTAACTTTTTTCATATCAATCATTTAATTTAATTTTAATTAATCTATGTAATTAATACAACTTTAAGTTAATAAATATTGACAATGTTGTAACATTTAACGAGCTGCGTTTTTAAAAAGTGAATTTATCAGTAGTATTTTAAAATAATAGATTAAATTGCGAAATAGTTCTAAATCTATTTTGAAAATCAATTCTTCATCCTAAGTATTGATTATTTCAAATAATGATAAAATGATTAGAAATTACTGGAACGAGCAATGGAAGCCAATGGTCTTCGATGAAAAAATTGCCGATACCGAAAAGTATAAAATTTCCAATTACGGAAGGCTTATAAAATGCCAAACTTCAAGTGAAGTTTTGGTAAAAGAGTTTTTTATTAACGGGTACCAAACCATCCCTCTCAAACAAAAAGAAAACGGTAAGTCAACTAGTCGTTACGTTCACAAATTGGTTGCACAGCATTTTCTGGAACAAGGTGATGGGATTTATGTCATTCATGTCAATTATGGCAAAAAAGACAATAAAGTCGAAAACTTAAAGTGGGCAACCAAAAAGGAGAAAGAAAATCATCAATTTACTAATCCGGAGTATCTAAATAGACCTAAAAAGCGAACGTACTCTAAACTCACCGAAGCTAAGGTAAGACTCATTAAACGAAAGATTCATGACCCTAACCGTCGTACGCGTATGAAAATGATTGCTAAACAGTTTGGGATTTCAGAAATGCAACTCTACCGAATTAAAAGTGGAGAAAATTGGGGGACGGTGACCGATTACTAATTTTAGTTGAAATCAAATTCAATCCAAATAGGAATATGATCTGAAATCATTCTGGCAGACTTTAAGTCTGTGAATGCTTCATAAAATAAATCGACCCCAGTTTTTAGAATCCTAAAAGATCTAGAGTCTATAAACATATTGTCATATTCTGAAGCCAGACAAATTCCAGTTTTGCATTTCATTTTCAAACTGGTTTTTTGATTGACCAGAGCAGAAATAAAGCCTTTAGATTTTAAAGGATTAAACACACTGTGGCTTTCGGGTAAATTAAAATCTCCTAAGACTATAAAGTTCTCATCGGGATAAAGCTCTGGGTAAAGCTTTAAATATTTTAATTCTTGTTCTGGTTGTTTAGATTTTGGAACAGCATGAATATTGACAAGCGTGAAAATTTGATTTTCAAATTTGAATCTTATAAAATAGGGTTCTCGCTCAAACTCCTCGATACAATCTAGGTCTAACCACGCTTTTCTGTCAACTTTTAATCGGTTGGTTTTCCATAGAAATGCATATCGTTCTGAGCTGTAAGTTCCTCCTTGAGTGGGTTTACTCACTACATGATCCCAACGTGAGCCTTTTCTGTTCAGCTCATCGGCTAGTTTGGTCACCGCCTGTGCACCGCCATTTCCAGCGACTACTTCTTGAATGGCAACAGCATCAAAATCGCGCAAGGTTTCTGCCATAAACTCAATTTCACTTTTGGATTTAGAATTTCCTAAATGACGGATGTTCCAAGAGCTAATCTTAACTTGAGCAAGGCTTATTGTGGATACAAGTAGTAAACTCAAAAAAACAACTAAGGATTTGTTTAAAGCCATGAGGTGAAAGATTAAAATGAACTCAAAAGTAGAGACTTTGTGTTTAGATGCAATTGAATCGAGTTCTAAAAAAGTTTTAAATTATTATCTATAAATTGCGGAATTAAGCAGAATGAATACCTATATTTTAAAAAATGTAAATTAAACTATGAGTGCTGAACCAAAAGTAAATAAGCCAGAACCAATAGCGATTAGTAAAGAACAGAAATCGTTTCATCATGAAAGTAACGTCGGGTCTACAATCGAGGATTTGATACAAGGTGAATCGATACTTATTAATGAGTTTTATAATGATGGCATATCCCTTCTTAAGGAATTGCACAATTATCTGAAACGCAAACTACCTAACAAATCCTTTAAAGAGCAGCATGAGTATCGCGCAGAATACTTTAGACTTTCAAATCTCATTTTATTGGAAATTATCGATCAAAGAATAGTGGCAAAGCGATCTCCTAGTATTGGATGGTTAGAAAAACTGTACTCAGAAAATAATCATTTCTTTTTAACCTTTCCACAAGTGCAAGGTTTGAATAGTGCTTGGCAATGGTATAAAAATGGGGTTTCCTTACCCGTATTGCGGAATAAAATACATCCCTATTATGGAACCTATTTCCCTACACGGTTCGAGCATCTAGTTCTTTTTGATAATTGGTTGAAACGCTATAAGGGATCAAAAAAAACAGCTATTGATATTGGAGTAGGGAGTGGAGTTCTCTCTTTGCAAATGGTTCAACACGGCTTTCAAAAAGTCTATGCAACAGATACAAATCCTAATGCTATTATTGGATTAAAGGAATTTATGGGAACCACAAAGCTATCTCGAAAGATCGAATTGGATTATGGAAATCTTTTTGGGAAATGGAAAAAGCAAAGTGAATTGATTGTATTTAATCCACCTTGGTTGCCAGGAACTGATAATTTGGGAAGTATAGATAGCGCCATTTATTATAATGAAACCCTATTTCCAGATTTTTTTATTGCTGCCAAAAAAAGACTATTGCCAGACGGGAAGCTTGTGCTTATTTTTTCAAATTTAGCAGAAATAACAAATGTAACCACCGTTCATCCTATAGAGAAAGAATTAGCTGAAGGAAATAGATTTCAACTGGAAAAGTGTTATAAGAAATCTGTAGGAGCGGCCTCTGAAAAGACTAAAAGAAGTCCACATTGGCGTTCCTCAGAAGAAGTACAGCTTTGGGTGCTTTTATCAATTTAAACCTATAATCCTGTAATAAATCATTTCTTTTTCGCTTGCTTTTTTCAAAAATAATTACCGTAGCTAAGGCTATGCTAATTATTTTTGAAAAAATCTGTGCTTAGCTACATCTTATTATAATTCAATTTATTCATGCGACATTATAATTTAATTTGGTATTACACATAGTTGAACCTACCATAGATTATAAGGTTTGCAACAGTCACTGTTACTTTTTATGAGTCATAATCAGAGGCCTATTTTCTTCTCACAATCATTTTAAAGTATAGTCTTCCTGTTTTAAACATTATTTTCCTAACTGGGAATACAGAAAATAAAAGAGCCGATAGAGGCTCGTTTCATAACCTAAAATCTCCATCCAAAATTCACACCACCACGACCAGTCAATTCTGGAAGGTTGTAAAGATTATCGTCATCTGCAATGCCTAGATTACGTCCTATTCCAAAACCTACATCTATTAAAAAACCACTATCGCTTACCCATTTCCACCCTATACCTGCACCTATAGCTAATTCTGTAAATGACTTTTTTGGTAAACTATTGTTATTAAAAAACAAATCGCTGTCATTATCAAAGCTATAGAGTTTAACAAACCCTTCTCCATAAAAACCTTTTGCACCGTAATCTTCCTTAGAAAAGAAGTACTGTCTGTAATAGGGTGTAAAACTAAAGGTTTCGATATTTTCATTATTACTGTTATCATATGTCCCTATATTTAAATCAACTCCTATTCCGGAATATCTTCCTAATACATATTCATATCGCGGATTTATCCCTAAGCCACTTATTGCTGCTGCCACATCTAAGCTTATTTCATGTTTTTTAACCTCATTGAATTTCTCCATTCTTTCTTGAGAATCGGTGAGGTTTTCATCCTGTGCTTGGCCAATACTTAAAGTGCAGATAGCTAAAGCTGTTAAAATTACCTTTTTCATAGTTTGGTTTTTATAAGGATACAATTTAGCTACAACAGTTGCGTGAAAGAATAGTCCGTTTTTAACAAATCCATTTATTTTTTTGTGAGGTTTGTTGACCTTAAAGCCCATTAACAAATAAATATTAAAATTTTCCAATACAGCAGTCCATTTAAAAAACACCTTTTCAGTTATGTAAACTTTTCCAAAAACGTAGATTTCTATGCCAAAGTATCCGTCAAAAAAAATCAAATCCAGATGGTTCTTAAGGAAAATTTAAGCTTCAATAAAATAAACAATAAAGGGGTTTGCTTATATATTTTTAAAAGTTGACTAGAGTTTTATTGACATCGAAGCTAATAATACCAATTTAAACCTATAATGTC
>NZ_PJBS01000076.1 GCF_002836055.1 Psychroflexus sp. MES1-P1E | reverse complement strand
TGGACAAACTTTTAATGAAATAGATGGTTTTTATGAATCAGGCACTTTAACGGGTCACTTATATTTCGATGAAAATGGAAATGGTACTCAGGAGCCAAGTGAAGCAGACATGCCAAATGTGGATGTTGAAATTACGGATGTATTTGGAGTGGTCACCACACTGGTAACAGATGCTAATGGGGATTGGAGTTTAGTTTTACCACAAGGCGATGC
>NZ_PJBS01000075.1 GCF_002836055.1 Psychroflexus sp. MES1-P1E | reverse complement strand
GAAGATTGTCAATCAGTATTTGAATGGTATTGTACAGAAAACTAGTGCCAGAAACCGAAACAATTCTAGGACAGATATCGCTTCCTTATTTCAGTTGCTGGAAGAAAATGAAATTATTACATCCAATTTCGTACAATCCATACCAAAATTAAAGACCGTTCCTAAACGAAATAAAACCTATACGCCAGACCAGGAAAAGAAAATCAATACCTACTTA
>NZ_PJBS01000153.1 GCF_002836055.1 Psychroflexus sp. MES1-P1E | reverse complement strand
AACTGACAATCAAATTTACTTATGAAAGCACTTGTATTCATTTTTTTAATCTTTCTCATATTTTCCTGTAATTCGGTTAAAAAAACTCAACGGGCTATAAATTCTGGTAATTATACGGAAGCAATTAACAGATCTGTAAAACAGCTACAGAAAAATAAATTCAATAAAAAAGGATACCAGTATGCGAACTTGCTAAAGATTTCTTCAGAAAAATTTGTGGAATCTAATTTAAAACGCATAGATTTTTTAGAAAAAGAGACCTTAAAAAATAATGCGAAACCTATTTATGAATCCTATCTAAGGCTTCAAGATGTTCAGAATAGAATAAGACCTCTGCTTCCTCTTGAGAATGAAGATGGGAGTAAGGTGATATTTGAATTTTATGATTTTTCAGATGAAATTATAGCTAAAAAAAAGAGTTATGCTGAATATTTGTATGTGAAAGCAAATCAATTTTTAGATTCAGGAGATAAAATTGACAGTCGTTTGGCTTATAATAGTTTTGTGGAATTGGAAAAACTAACCCCAAGTTATAAGAATGCATCTAACTTGAAGCGCGATGCGTATATCAATGGAATTGATTTTGTATTAGTATCTCTCTTTAACACTACTGAGCAAATTATTCCTGCTTTATTAGAGGATAGACTATTGAATTTTAACACTTATGATCTTGATGATTTATGGACTGAATATCATGTGAATCCTAGAGAGGATTTTTCATATGATTTTGCAATAGATATCAATTTCACCTCTATACAATTTTCTCCAGAGCGATTACTTGAACGTCAAGTTCCTTTAGAACGTGCAGTGGTTGACGGTTGGAGATATAAAAAAGATAGAGTTGGTAATTTTATTATTGATGACGAGGGGAATAAAATTAAAGAAGATATTGTTATTAATGTAAGTGGGACTTTATTTGAAACCGTTCAATCTAAGGAAGTTAAAGTTATAGCAGAAGTAAATTACTTTGATTTAAACTCAGATCAAAAAATAAATAATTATCCATTGGAAAGTCTTTTTATATTCGAAAATAGATTTGCAAATTTTGAAGGTGACAGAAAAGTCTTAAATAAAGATGAGAGTTTTCTGCTCACAAGAGGACCAGTTAACTATCCAACACACGAACAAATGCTTTCTGATTCCTGTGAAGATATTAAAGCCAAGCTAAAATCAATTTTGAAACAACAAATCAGAAATTAATTATCAATAAATCTTTTGTAATGCTCAAGCCTTTCAAAAATTTCTTTTACGTAGTTATAAGGTTCCTCACCTCTAACGTATCCATATTTTATAAACGATTTATTGTAATGCTCAGGAAAACTCAGGTCGAGCAAAGCAAGCTCTACATTATCATCCCATATCAACGGATCCAGACCTTGGGTTTTAGCAAGTTTTTGGGCGTCTTTTACATGGTATAATCCACCGTTATAAGACCCTAGCGCAAACTTAATTTTTTGGATACTGTCTTTGACATTATTATGACTTTCTAACATTTGTTTTAAATAAGTCGCTCCAGCTTTTAAGCTTTGATTTGGATTATAGGGATCTGTAACACCTAGCTCCCTTGCTGTAGCAGGCATAATCTGCATTAAACCGCTAGCTCCAGCCCAAGAATCTCTGTTAGGCTTAAATTGAGACTCCTGATAAGCCACAGAAGCCAAGAGCCTCCAATCCCATTCTATGCGTTCGGCATTTTCTTTTAGGATATCATCATAAGGGCTTATTTTGTTTTCATTGAGGCTATAAAATTCACTTATGACTCTGCTTTTATAAAGCCTTTTATTTTTGAAATATTTATTATATATAACATGATAATCTGTTGTTTTCTTTGCTTTTTCAAGCCACTGGTTAACGGCGGCTAATAAATTAGTATCTGTCTTGCGGACTGCCCAGCCAATACGCTGAGACAGACTTAGTGATGTGCTGATATCTAAAATAGGATAGTAGGAAGAGTTGATAAAAGCAATGTTTTCATCTGCTATGGTGAACTTAATATCTCCGTCTACAACTTTCTTAATTATCTTATCTGTAGATAAAGTTCCCTTAAGAGTATCAATTATAATCGGACCTCCTAGCTCATTAGATAAGTTTTTAATTCTTGAAGCATAAGAAGAGTTTCGCTTTACTGATATAGTATCATTTATTAACTCAACGGCGTTAGTTACCAATTGTTTTTTTATTTCATGCAATTTCATTCTCCGCCAGTTTTCAGGTTTTTTCTGAATTAAAACTTGGTGAGAAAGATATAATGGAGTTGTGAAATTTATTTTTCTTTTCCGGTCTTCAGTGATGGTGTACCCATAGGCTAGAAGATCACCCTCACCTTCTTGAAGAAGTTTTATTAACTCATTTTCATCTTTAGCTACTACCATTTCTAGTTCAACATCCAAGTCTTTAGCCATTCTTTTTAAAAGTTCATATTCAAAACCCATCGGGCGACCTTTATACAGGAAATAAGTGGTCCCTGAATAAATGGTTAAAGCTTTTAATTTTCCACTTTCCTTAATGTCTTGAAGATCTCTGGAAAATTTTTCTGAATCTTCTTTTTCTTTTTGCTCTTCCGAGTTAGATTGACAACCTATATTTATAAACAGTAAAAGGAGAAATATTTTTTTCATTTTAATTGGAATATAATTTCAATATAGGCATTTAGTTCTACGCTATAGGTCGATTTCTTAATATTATGACAATATAAAAGCCAAGAAACCTGACTTAAATTGTTCTAATATTTTGATAATGAATTATTTAATCTTCATTTTCGTCATCTTCTTCTTTCTGAGGCAAATCAACTAAATTCATATCCATTTCTTCAACTTCATAATTCTCCACATCAAATTTTATCATGGTATCTTCCAACCTTGTACTTATTTTTACCAAATATATGGTGTCTTCCGTTTTGACTTCAACAGCTTCAACCGTATCTTTTTTAGAGTTTTTAAAGACTAAAACATCTCTGTCATCATATCCATCAGGATACTTTTGAACTAATAAGGATAAAATTTCTGGCGTAAGTTTTTTGTAATCGATTATGATTCTTTTCATGCTAGATTGGATTTATACAAACAAACATAAAATAAAAGTTTACATAAAAGAATTAAATTACTTTAAATTAAAAACTCTTTTTAAGGTGGCTATAGAGTCGCAGTTTTCAAAAATCAAGCCTAATCTTTCTTCATTGATTTCACCTTCAATTTGATAAATTTTACAAGGCTTTGCTTCGATATTACTTTCTTTAAAGTTAACATCTCCAAACTTCAAGAGATAAGAGATAGAAGAGGTATCTATTTTTTTCTGATTAAAAAACTCTAAAGCTTTATCAGTAACGACGCGATCTTTAATGCGAATATTTTTTAAAACTCTGGAATCCAAGCCCCAGTCACAGGATGTTTTTTTGCCACCTAAGAAAAACATCAGCATGATAATACCAACAACAAAGCCTGATAAGTAATAGCCGAGTCTATGAATAAATTTCATAAAATAAATTTAAAAAATAAGTAAATTAGGGTCTCTGTGATTCAGATCGAACCAATCTGCCACTGATTTATTGGTAAGAATTCCATGATAAAAATACAAACCATTCCTGAGACCTGCATCTGTTCTTAAAGCGTGTTCTAAGCCTCCTTCTTCACCAATATTAAGCAAGTAAGGAGTGAAAATGTTGCTGATAGAAAGCGATGCTGTTCTAGAATATCGCGAAGGTATATTGGGAACACAATAATGTATCACTCCGTGTTTTTCCATAGTAGGTTGATCGTGAGTTGTCATCGATGAAGTTTCTATACATCCTCCCATATCGATGCTCACATCAATAATAACGGCTCCTTTTTTCATCTTTTTCACCATTTCTTCAGTCACAATTACAGGAGCTCTATTTTGTCCTCTTACGGCTCCAATAACTACATCTGCTCTTTTTAGAGCTTTTAGTAAAATTTTAGGTTGAAGGGTAGAGGTGAACAAGGATCTTCCAACATTATTTTGTAAACAGCGCAATTTGGTAAGGGAACTGTCAAAAACTTTTATGCCCGCACCCAGTCCCAAAGCGCTTCTGGCTGCAAACTCTCCTACTGTTCCTGCTCCAAGAATAACCACTTCTATCGGTGGTACCCCACTTATGTTTCCAAACATAAGTCCGTTGCCACCAGACATATTAGATAAATACTCTGCAGCAATTAAAATGGAAGATGTTCCTGCAATTTCGCTTAAAGCTCTTACCGCGGGATAACCTCCAAATTGATCCTTTATAAATTCAAACGCCAATGCTGTGATTCTTTTATTTGCTAAAGTTTCACAGTATGATTTTTTTCTGGTTTTAAGTTGTAAAGCTGAAATAAGAATAGATTGAGGCTTCATCAACTCCAACTCATCTTCAGAGGGAGGTGCGACCTTCAAAACTATCGGGCATGCAAAAACCTTTTGAGTGCTTTTAATAATTTCACCCCCAGCTTCACTATAATCTTTGTCGCTAAAATTAGCTTGGTTTCCAGCTCCACTTTCAATGAGGATTCGGTGGCCATTTGCTGTAAGCGCATTTACCGCATCCGGGGTGAGACAAACCCGTTTTTCTTGATAAGACGTTTCTTTTGGTAAACCTATAAATAGCTGTCCTTTAGAGCGCTTTATTTCAAGCATTTCTTCTTGAGGAAGCAATTCTGAGGTTGTAAAGGGAGATTTTGAAGAGTGTTGATTCATGGTGGTAGTTACTAGGGCTAAAATAATTAAAATTAATCGGAAACTCTCTTATAATCTTTAAAACTCAGTCAATACAATAGTTCTTGTTTGTTCATCTTCTGCTGTAAATTCTAATAAGCTATAGTGTTGTGGCCATAAATTTGGGATTTTCTCAGGCCATTCTATAAAGACTTGGTTTGAGGAGTCAAGATATTCTTCAAAACCCATGTCATACGCTTCTAGTTCATCTTCAATTCTATAAAAATCAAAATGATAAACAGAATTGGTTATTCCTTCATATTCATTGACCAAGGAATATGTTGGGCTGGAAACACGGTCTTTGCTTCCAGATTGTTTTACAAGTTCTTTTATTAAGGTTGTTTTCCCTGAGCCCATTTCTCCTGAAAAAAGAACGTTTTTAGATTTTACATACTTCAGAATTTGAGAAGCAGTGCTTTCTATATCGCTTAATCGGTAAGTGAAATTCATATTTTTTATCTAGGTTCTAATACGGCGAAAGGAATAATCATTTCTTCTAATGAAATTCCTCCGTGTTGATAGGAATTTCTGTAGTAATTCACATAATAGTTGAAATTATTAGGATAGGCTAAAAAGTAATTCTCTTTCGCAAAAATAAAAGAACTGGACATATTGATACTGGGCAAATATATTTTTTTAGGATCTTTTGCGACGATAACATCCTTTTCATTATAAGTTAAACTTTTCCCTGTTTTATATCTTAAATTTAAACTGGTGTTTTTATCACCAACTACTTTTGAAGGATTTTTAACGTTGATAGTACCATGATCTGTAGTTAAAATCAATTTAAAACCTAAGCTTTGAGCTTGTTGTATGATATCTAGTAAAGGAGAGTTTTTAAACCAACTTTGAGTTAGAGATCTGTAGGATTTATCGTTTGAAGCCAATTCTTTTATGACTTCTAATTCTGTTTTCGAATGCGATAACATATCGACAAAATTATACACCAAAACAGTGAGATCGTTATCTTTTTGACTTCTAAAATTATCAGCTAATTTTTTTCCTTTAGCAACATTAGTGATTTTATGGTATTGAGTTTTATACTCTTTTCCAAGGCGTTTTAGTTGAGCTCTGAGAAATTCCTCTTCATATAGATTTTTCCCTCCTTCTTCTGTGTCATTCAACCAATATTCTGGATAGATTTTCTCCATATCGGAAGGCATGAGACCAGAAAAAATCGCATTTCTCGCATATTGTGTTGCAGTGGGGAGAATACTATAAAAAGGCTCCTCTTTAATTTTCTTATAGTGATTTGCTATAATAGGCTCAAAAGATTTCCATTGGTCGTATCTTAAGTTATCAACAACGACTAATAAAGTAGGCTGCTGTTTAGATATTTCAGGTAATATTTTTGACTTAAAAAGAGTGTGAGATAGAGTAGGAGCTTCAACACCTTTATCAAACCATGTTGAATAATTTTTCTCTATAAACTTGCAAAATTCGATGTTAGCTTCATTTTTTTGAGATTCAAGAATTTCAAACATCCCTGTATCTTCCACATTTTCTAACTCTAATTCCCAATAAATCAATTTCAAATATAAGTCTACCCATTCTTGAAAGGAATCCACATCAGTCAATTCCATGGCTATTTTTCTAAACTCCTGTTGGTAATTTAGTGTTGTCTTTTCTGAAACTAGTCGGGTATGGTCTAGATTTTTCTTTAGACTTAGGAGGATTTGGTTTGGATTGACGGGTTTAATAAGATAGTCGGCTATTTTAGAACCAATTGCTTCTTCCATGATATATTCTTCCTCACTTTTGGTAATCATAATCACAGGAAGGTCTGTTCTGATGGCCTTTATTTCATGAAGTGTTTCCAGTCCCGTAAGCCCTGGCATGTTTTCATCTAAAAAAACAATATCAAATCTATTTTGCTTCACTTCATCTACAGCTTCAGACCCACTTTTACAAGTTGTCACTTCATAAGATTTTTTTTCAAGAAACAAAATGTGTGGCTTTAGCAAATCTATTTCATCATCTGCCCATAGTACTTTTATCTTTGACATATATAGCTTTATATTTGTATTTTAAAAAAACTGATTTGAACCAAAGGAACAAACTTAAAATAATAAACGATCCAATTTATGGATTTATTACGATACCAAGCACTCTAATTTTTGACCTCATTGAGCATCCATACTTTCAGAGACTGAGGAGAATTACTCAAATGGGGCTATCTCATCTTGTTTATCCAGGAGCTAATCATACCAGATTTCATCATGCCTTAGGATGTCTTCATCTCATGAAGAAGGCTGTCGATATCTTAAAGTCTAAAGGCGTTGATATTTCAGAAGAGGAGGAGGAAGCTGTGCTGATTGCTATTTTACTTCATGATATAGGTCATGGGCCCTTTTCTCATGCCTTAGAGCATTCTATAGTTAGTGATCTTAGCCATGAATACCTATCATTGGAATTTATGAATAGATTAAATGTTGAGTTTCAGGGACAGCTCACTTTAGCTATTGACATTTTTAGAGGAAATCACGACAAGAAATTTTTATGTCAACTCATTTCAAGTCAGTTAGATATAGATCGTTTGGACTATTTAAAGCGAGATAGCTTTTATACAGGAGTAGCAGAAGGCAACATCAATAGTGAGCGCCTTATTTATATGCTGAATGTAGTTGATGATAAGTTGGTTGTAGAAGAAAAAGGAATTTATTCTATCGAAAAATTCTTGGTAGCTAGACGTCTAATGTACTGGCAGGTCTATTTGCATAAAACAAGTTTAAGTGCAGAACAACTTCTCATTAGGTTATTGAGAAGAGCCAACTATATTTTTGAAAAAACAGATGAGCAGACAGAAAATTCAGTCCTAAGTTACTTTTTGAGACATCATATTAATTCTGAAAATTTTGATGATATCACTCTCCAACTTTTTTCAAAATTGGATGACTATGATATCTTTTCAGCCTTAAAAATCTGGCAAAATCACGACGACTTTGTTTTGAGTAAGTTGAGTAAAATGATTTTGAATAGAGATTTGTTGAAGATTAAACTGAAAAATGAACCTTTTGATCAAAAAAAACTAAAGTCTCATTTATCTAAAGTTATTGAATATTATAAGCTTTCTGAAGAAGAAGCAGAGTATTTTGTATTCGAAGGAACCACCTCCAATTTAGCTTACCAGCCTGATAAGGAACATATTAATATTCTTTATAAAAACGGGAAAATAAAGGACGTATCCTCGGCTTCAGACCAGCTCAATCTAAAAGCATTATCCAAAACTGTAGTAAAGCACTACATATGTTATCCAAAAACCTATAATTAACGGTTTTTTTCTATTTTTGCCATAATGAAATTTACAGCCCAACAAATTGCGGATATATTAGACGGAGACATCGTGGGAAATCCAGATGTTGAAGTCAACAAGCTTTCTAAGATAGAAGAAGGCAAAGAAGGATCGCTAACCTTTTTATCCAATCCAAAATATACGTCACATATTTACGACACTCAAGCTAGCATTTGTATCGTTAATAAAAACTTTGAGAAAAGTCAAGATATATCAACAACCTTGATTAAAGTTGAAGATTCTTATGAAGCATTTTCAAAATTACTTGAAGTCTACAATCAGATAAAATTAGATAAAAAGGGTATTGAAACACCAAGCTCTATATCGGATACAGCCAAACTAGGTGAAAACATTTACATTGGAGCTTTTACCTACATAGGAGAAGATGTCGTTTTAGGAGATAATGTAAAAATTTATCCAAATGTATATATAGGTGATAATGTTACTATAGGAAACGATGTCACCATTTTTGCAGGTAGCAAAATTTATTCTGAAACCCAAATTGGTAATCATTGTACACTCCATAGCGGAGTTATAATAGGTGCCGATGGGTTTGGTTTTATGCCTTCAGAAAATGGAGAATATTCCAAAATACCACAAATAGGTAATGTCATAATTGAAGATTTTGTAGATATAGGTGCTGCGACTACAATAGACAGAGCTACATTAGGATCTACCATTATTCGTAAAGGTGTGAAGCTAGATAATCAAATTCAAATTGCACATAATGTTGAGATTGGTGAGCATACGGCAATTGCAGCCCAAACGGGTATTGCAGGATCAAGTAAAATCGGAAAGAACTGTTTGATAGGAGGACAAGTGGGTATCGCAGGGCATATAAAAATAGGCGACCGTGTAAAAATTCAAGCTCAAACAGGTGTTGGAAGGAATATAAAAGATGATGAAGCTATACAAGGCTCTCCAGCTTTTGGATATAGCGACTTTAATAAATCCTACGTGCATTTTAGAAATTTTCAAAAAATAGTAAGCCGCATAGATCATATTGAAAAACAATTTCCAAAGGATGAAAATTAATTACCAAACTACTATAAAAAAAGAGGTCTCCCTTCATGGGGTGGGGCTTCATACAGGTCAAAATGTAACTTTAACTTTTAAACCTGCTCCTATCAATCATGGATTTGCTTTTAAAAGAGTTGATCTAGAAGGAGAACCTATTATTCCTGCGGATGCAAGTTTAGTAACCAATACCGATAGGGGAACAAGTCTAGAAAAAAATGGAGTTGTTATTCAGACTTCAGAGCATGTACTTGCCGCTTGTGTAGGGATGGGAGTTGATAATATTCTTTTAGAATTAAACGCTTCTGAGCCCCCAATAATGGATGGTTCTTCAAAGTTTTTTGTAGAAGCTCTTGAAGAAGGTGGTATCGTAGAACAAGATGCTCCAAGAGATGAATTTATTGTGGAAGATGTGATTTCTTTTTCAGATGAAGAGACTGGTTCAGAAATCCTTGTGATGCCTTCCAATGAATACCAAGTGACTACCATGGTCGATTTTGGAACAAAGGTGTTGGGAACGCAAAACGCTTATTTAAATAAGATGAGTGATTTCAAAAAAGAAATTGCAGATTCAAGAACTTTTAGTTTTCTACATGAGTTAGAAGCGATGTTAACCAATGGATTAATAAAAGGAGGAGATCTTAACAATGCCATTGTCTATGTAGATAAAGAATTATCTCCAGACACGATGGAACGCCTAAAAGAAGCTTTTGGAAAAAATGAAATTTCAATAAAGCCCAATGGAATCTTAGACAATCTTACTCTTCATTATCCAAATGAGGCAGCAAGGCATAAACTGTTAGATGTCATTGGAGATTTGGCATTAGTAGGAACACATATAAGAGGAAAAGTGATTGCCAATAAGCCTGGCCATACCATTAATACTCAATTTGCTAAAAAGTTAGCAAAAATAATAAAAGCTGAAAAACGCAATAAAGTTCCGAAATTTGATCTTAATAAACCACCACTTTATGATGTGACTGAAATCATGAATAGGTTACCTCACAGGCCGCCTTTTTTATTGGTGGATAAAATTTTCGAATTAACAGATCGATCGGTTATTGGAACTAAAAATGTGACCATGAACGAACCTTTTTTTGTAGGACATTTCCCAGGTAAACCAGTAATGCCAGGTGTTCTTCAGATAGAAGCTATGGCTCAAACTGGTGGAATCTTAGCCTTAAGTACGGTGGACGATCCAGAAAATTACTTGACCTATTTTATAAAAATAGATAATGTTAAATTTAAACAACAGGTTGTACCTGGAGATACGCTTATTTTTAAACTAGAATTAATATCTCCAATTCGACGTGGTATTTGTCACATGCAAGGGTATGCTTATGCCAATGATAAATTAGCATGTGAGGCCGAACTCATGGCCAAAATCGTAAAAACTAAATAAAATGAATCAACCTTTAGCATACGTTCACCCAGGAGCAAAAATTGCCAAAAATGTAGTTATTGAACCTTTTACTACTATTCATAACGACGTTGAAATTGGAGAGGGAACTTGGATTGGTTCTAATGTTACCATTATGGAGGGGGCCCGAATCGGAAAAAATGTAAGTATTTTTCCAGGTGCTGTAATATCAGCTGTTCCACAAGATAAAAAATTTGAAGATGAAGACACCATTACCGAAATAGGTGATAATACCACGATTAGAGAATGTGTGACTATCAATAGAGGTACCAACGATAGAATGAAGACTAAGATCGGAAAAAATTGTTGGATTATGGCTTATTGCCATATTGCCCATGATTGCGTCGTAGGTGATAATTGTGTGTTTTCTAATAATAGTACATTAGCAGGTCATATTACAGTTGGAGACTATGCAGTTTTAGCAGGGATGACCGCGGTTCAGCAATTTTGTAGCATTGGACGTCATGCTTTTATCACAGGAGGATCGCTGGTAAGAAAAGATGTTCCTCCATTTGTGAAAGCAGGAAGAGAGCCCTTATCCTATGTTGGGATTAATTCAGTAGGCCTAAGGCGGAGAGGTTTTGATACCGATAAAATAAGGGAAATTCAAAATATTTATAGGATTCTTTACCAAAAGAATTACAACAATACACAAGCCCTTTCTATTATTGAAGCAGAAATGGAGGCTACTCCAGAACGGGACGAAATATTACAATTTATAAAAGATTCTCAGAGAGGAATCATGAAAGGATATTTTTCAAATTAAACACCTATGGCAACAACAAGCGACATTAGAAATGGTTTATGTATAAAATATAACCACGATATATTTAAGGTAACGGAATTCTTACACGTTAAACCGGGAAAAGGTCCTGCTTTTGTGAGGACTAAATTAAAAAGTGTTACGACAGGAAAAGTTATTGATAATACGTTTTCTTCAGGACACAAAATTGAAGAAGTAAGAGTAGAAACTCACAAATACCAATTCCTGTATCAGGAAGGTGAATTTTATTACTTTATGCATGTTGAAGATTTTACACAGATTAGACTTCTTCAAGCGGCTTTGGACATGCCAAATTTACTTAAAGAAGGAGAGGTGGTCACTATCCTTATCAATACGGAAGATAACCTTCCATTATCTGTAGATATGCCTCCTCACGTTGTCTTAGAAGTGACTCAAACAGAACCCGGTATAAAAGGGAATACCGCTACAAATGCTACTAAGTCCGCAACTTTAGAAACTGGTGCGGAAGTAAACGTTCCCTTGTTTATAAATGAAGGAGATAAGGTGAAAGTTGAAACTGAAAAGGGAACTTATAAAGAACGAATTAAATAATATTAAGCTAATCTGAATGAAGTTTCCACAACCACAGTCTCTTTTAGAAATTTCTGAACTCATTAATTCTGAATTTATTGGTGATCACCATTTTGAAATTCAAGGTATAAATGAAATTCATGTCGTAGAAGAAGGAGATATCGTATTTGTAGACCACCCTAAATATTACGATAAGGCTTTAGAATCTAAAGCAAGCGTAATACTAATCAATAAAAAAGTAGATTGCCCTGAAGGGAAGGCGCTATTGATATCTGACGATCCGTTTTCAGATTTCAATAAAATTACCCGTCACTTTTCACCTTTTACAGCGGCAGATGCCCAAATTTCAAAAACAGCTTCTATTGGTCTTAATACAGTTATTCAACCCAATGTTTTTATAGGGAATAATGTGAAGATTGGCAACAATTGTATCATCCATAGTAATGTTTCAATTTACGACGGTGTAGAGATTGGCAATAACGTTCAGATTCACGCAAGCACTGTTTTAGGGGCAGACGCTTTTTATTATAAAAACCGTCCTTTAGAACACGATAAATTGCTATCAGGAGGGAGTGTGAAAATTGAAGATGATGTAGAAATTGGAGCACTATGTTCGATCGATAAAGGGGTATCTGGAATCACACTTATAGGAAAAGGTACAAAAATAGACAACCAAGTCCAAATTGGCCATGATACAATAATAGGGAAGAAGTGTCTTATTGCCTCACAAACAGGAGTAGCAGGCTGTGTTGTTGTAGAAGATGAAGTCACCATATGGGGACAGGTTGGAGTAGCCAGTGGACTAACTATAGGGACAAAGGCTATTATTTTTGCCCAATCTGGGATTAGTAAAAACCTAAAACCAAATGCAACTTATTTTGGATCTCCAGCAGAAGATATAAAAACTAAATACAGAGAATTAGCCTACATCAAAAGGATACCAGAAATTATTAAAAAAATAAAAAATTTATAAGTCCTCATTGCAAAAACTCAGTTATAAATTTTTTGTGATCAGAACATGACAAAGATCAATCTGAACTTGAGATATTTATATTTAAAACTAAAAATAGACGGGAATAGCATTAGATTTTTTTTTCGATTCAATTATGACAAGGTTTATAAGATATCTTTAAAATGAAGCCATCTTTTGAAACTAGGTACTTTGAATTTTCACACACAGTCCAATAAGACAAACAGGTGTTTTTGAAGTTTATTTATGATGAAGAAACGGCTAAATTTCAAGATTGGATTGGCAGACTTTCTAAGTTTGGGAAATAAGAGACAATGAGCTTTGAAGGGACTATGTTAGGTCTCAACCTTTCGAAGATGACTTAGAAGGTATGCTCTCTTTTATAAATGAAGTATAATTAAGAAATTTAATAACTATATAATTTTTAAGGCTCGTCTTAAAAATTTACTTTTGTCCAACAAAAATTAAAAATATATATGAGCGTTTTAGTCAACAAAAATTCGAAAATTATTGTTCAAGGATTTACTGGAAGTGAAGGATCATTTCACGCCGAACAAATGATAGACTATGGAACCAACATAGTTGGTGGTGTGACTCCAGGCAAAGGAGGAACGACCCATTTGGGTAAACCAGTTTTCAATACAGTTTCTGATGCTGTTGAAAAAGCTGGAGCAGATACCACTATTATCTTTGTTCCACCAGCTTTCGCTGCTGATGCTATTATGGAAGCAGCAGATGCTGGTATTAAAGTCATCATTACTATTACAGAAGGTATTCCTGTTTCCGATATGATTAAGGCGTCAGATTACATAAAAGATAAAGACTGTAGACTTATTGGTCCTAACTGTCCTGGTGTGATTACTCCAGGAGAAGCTAAAGTTGGTATTATGCCAGGGTTTGTTTTCAAAAAAGGAACAGTTGGTATTGTTTCTAAGTCTGGAACCTTAACTTACGAAGCTGCAGACCAAGTGGTTAAAGAAGGTTTTGGTATCACTACGGCTATTGGTATTGGAGGAGATCCTATTATTGGAACTACCACAAAAGATGCTTTAGAGATGTTGGTGAATGATTCAGAAACTGAATGTGTGGTCATGATTGGTGAAATTGGTGGACAACTAGAAGCAGAAGCTGCAAAATGGTATAAAGAAAGTGGAAGCAAAAAACCTGTAATAGGCTTTATTGCTGGTGAAACTGCTCCTGCTGGAAGAACTATGGGTCATGCTGGTGCTATTGTAGGGGGGAGCGAAGATACAGCTCAGGCGAAAAAAGCGATTTTAAAGGATTCTGGTATCCACGTCGTGGATTCACCAGCTGAAATTGGTAAAAAAGTAGCTGAAGTACTTTCAAAATAAATTAGTCTAAAATCAGAAAAGCCTTTACTAGTTAAGTAAAGGCTTTTTATGTCAAAATCTATACAACCTATGAAACTACTTGACAAAAAAAATGTAATTATTACAGGTGGAAGCCGAGGAATAGGAAAAGGTATTGCTGAAATTTTCGCTCAACATGGAGCCAATGTCGCCTTTACTTTTAATTCATCTTCAAGTTCTTCTAAAGAGTTGGAAGATCATCTTAAAACCTTTGGAGTGAAAGCAAAAGCATATCAATCTGACGCCTCAGATTTTGACCAAGCTCAAAAGTTAGCAGATCAAGTCATCAATGATTTTGGTAGTATCGATGTTCTTATCAACAATGCAGGTATTACAAAAGATAATCTCTTGATGAGGATGAGTGAAAATGATTTTGATAAAGTTATTAAAGTAAATTTGAATTCTGTTTTTAATTTGACAAAAGCTGTTTTACGACCTATGTTGAAGCAGAGACATGGTAGCATTATCAATATAAGTTCTGTTGTGGGTATCAAGGGAAATCCCGGGCAGACCAATTATTCAGCTTCAAAAGCAGGAATCATTGGCTTTTCTAAATCTGTAGCTTTAGAACTAGGATCTAGAAATATACGATCAAATGTAGTAGCCCCAGGATTCATAGAAACGGAAATGACAGAAAAATTAGATGAAAAAACAGTGGAGGGTTGGAGACAGGCTATACCTCTTAAAAGAGGGGGGAAGCCAGAAGATATTGCCAATGCGTGTGTGTTTTTAGCTAGTGATATGAGTACCTACATCACTGGGCAGACCTTAAGTGTAGATGGAGGAATGTATACTTAAAACTTAATTATGACAACTCAATTTTTGCTATTGCTTCTTTTAAATTTTGCATGTGCATTAGGATTGGCATTTATATTATACCAGAAATTACTACAGGACAAAACTCAAAGAGTGCTCGCATTTTTTAGATTTTTGTCTTTTTTTTTGATAGGCTTATTACTTATAAATCCAGAAATCAACTCTACAGAACTCAGTATTGAAAAGCCAAAGCTCACCTTTGCTATTGATAATTCTGAGTCTATTCATAAACTTTCTGATAGCCGAAAAATCAATGATTTTATAAAAAATATCAGAACAGATGATGAATTAAATTCTAAATATGATTTAAATTTTTTTTCCTTTGGTAATCAATTCGACATATTAACCGATACCCTTGGGTTTACAGAATCCTCAACTAACATCTCGAAAGTTATAGATTATACTTATGAAATAAGTAAAGAAGAGTCGTCTTCATTTGTAATGTTGACAGATGGGAATCAGACTTTTGGAGAGGATTACTACTACAAATCGCTTCCTGAATCTCTATCCTCTTCAATTTTAGTGTTAGGCGATACCACTTCATATAAAGACTCTAAAATCGATTTTATCAACCTCAATGAGTTTGCTTATTTGAACAACGAATTTCCTTTAGAATTATTTGTGAGTCAGAATACATCTATAAACACGACTCAAACCTTAAGTATAGTTGAAAACAATGTAAAAATCGCTTCCAGATCAATTACAATTCCTGCTAAGGGCTCCACTAAAGTTGAATTCCTACTTAGAGCAAAACCAGTAGGAATGAAGCTGCTTAAAGCTGAACTAGAGCCTCTTCAAAATGAAAAAAACTTATCGAATAATAAAAAAAGTATATCTATAGAGGTCATAGATTATCGCTCTAAAATTTTGCTGATCTCAGATATTATACATCCGGACTTGGGATTTTTTAAAAGGATTCTGGAAACCAATAAAGAGATGGAACTTTTTACAAAAACCACCTCAGATTTTATTGACTATTCTGAGTATGACTTGCTGATTTTATACCAACCTCAATCTTCATTTCGAAAAGTATTTAGTGAAATAAAAGCTAACCAATTGAATTATTTTCTCATCGGGGGTTCACAGACCGATTATGGATTTCTAAATCGGTCGGATTTAGGATTTAAAAAAGAATTAATACTTTCTACTGAAGAGTATTCTGCCATTATAAATACTGATTTTAGTTTGTTTCAAATAGAGGATTTAAATTTTAAATCCTACCCACCTGTATTAGATAAGTTTGGGGATATCAATCTGACAACTAATTTTTCAATGTTTTTAAATAAAAAAGCAAATGGAGTTGAACTGGATTCTCCATTATGGATGTATGACGCAGATTCAAATATAAAACGCTCTTTTTTATTCGGTGAAAATCTATGGAAGTGGAGAGCCAGTTACTATGTTATGTACTCAGATTTTGAAAAATTCGACCAAAATTTTCAGAAGATCCTTCGGTATTTATCGCAAGCGAAGTCTAAAAATTATTTATCGGTAGAGGTGAGTCCAGTGATTAATTCTGGAGAATCAAATAAATTAAGAGCTAAGTATTATGATGCTAATTTTGAAGTGAATTCTGGCTTTAATTTCAGCATTCGTTTTGAAAATCTTGAGACAAAAAATGCAATAGAATCAAAACTGATTTCAGATGGAGATGGCTTTACCTATAATCTATCAGATTTAGAGCCGGGAACCTATGCTTATAAAATAAAAGGGATAAATGTTGATATTTCTAAAGTTGGACAATTTCAGATTTTAAACTATTCTAGCGAACTTCAATTCGAAAATGCAAATTATAAAGGCTTAAGACAGCTCGCAGAAGAAAAAGACTTATATCTATTTTCAAATAGAGAGGAACTTATTTCAAATTTAAAGTCAAAGGACGTTAAATCCATCCAAAAATCCATCCAAAAAGCACAGGGTTTAGTCGATTTTGAATTGCTTATCCTATTATTAGCATTAACTTTGAGTTCAGAATGGTCTTATAGAAAATATAAAGGCTTAATTTAAATTAAAATATTATGGAAAAATTACCTAAGGCAATTGTACCTATTATTATAATAGCGGTGATTGCAATTATTTTTATAGCAAACTCAACAGTGAACATCAATTCTGGTGAAGCTGGAGTGTTGTTTAAACGTTTTGATGGTGGTGTAGTTACAAATGGTGAACCTCTTAAGGAGGGTTTTCATATTGTTGCTCCTTGGAACACCGTTTTTATCTATGAGGTAAGACAACAAACTATAGACGAATCTATGCAAGTTTTATCTTCAAATGGTCTAGACATTAAGCTTGAAGCTACGATTTGGTTTGAACCGGTTTATAATCAACTTGGTTTATTGCACAAAGAACGTGGAGAGAAGTACATTTCTAGATTGATACAGCCTGCTGTAAGATCTGCAACAAGAGCAGTCGTTGGTCGTTATAAGCCTGATGAATTGTATGCTCAAAAAAGAGAGTCAATTCAAAATGAAATATATGATGAAACTAATAATTTGTTGAAAAATCAATTTGTTCAAGTCAATAGAATTTTGGTAAGAGATGTATCATTACCACCAACTATTAAACAAGCGATTGAGAGAAAATTGAAGCAAGAACAAGAGTCATTAGAATATGAATTTCGTTTAGAAAAAGCGACTAAAGAAAAACAACGTCAAGAAATTGAAGCTGAAGGTAAAGCTCGTGCCAACGAAATTTTAAATGCTTCCTTATCCGAAAATATTTTAAAAGAAAAAGGAATCCAAGCCACAATTGAACTTTCTAAATCTGAAAATTCTAAAATTATTGTGATAGGTTCTGGAGAAAATGGTATGCCTATCATATTAGGTAATAACTAATTTTGTCATAAAAAAATTGAATTTTTATAGGATTACATATTTTATTTTAAATTTGCATTGCGATGAAAAATTACAAACTACATCATTATTTATCTAATACGCTCAACGCGGTTGGTATGTAATATGTAGATAATTAATCATATTAAAAACCCGTTTGAGCATAACGTTCCAACGGGTTTTTTTAATTTAAAAAATGAGTATCAATAGTATGGAAAAACTTAAAATAGCAATACAGAAATCAGGAAGGTTGCATGATGCATCCTTCAAAATTTTAAAGAACTGTGGGATTTCCATAGAGAATGGAAGAGACCAGCTTAAAGTGGAGGCCTCTAATTTTCCTTTGGAGATTTTTTATCTTAGAAATGGAGATATACCTCAGTACTTAAGGGATGGCATTGCAGACTTAGCCATAGTAGGGGAAAATCTTCTTTATGAAAAGGGGGATGACCTTCTCATTCAAAAACGTCTAGGGTTTTCTAAATGCAAAGTGTCTTTAGCAATTCCAAAGCAGTCTACTATCAAAGGAGTCAAAGATCTAGAAGGCATGCAAATTGCAACATCTTATCCCAATACACTTCAAAAATATCTAGATAAACAAGGTGTAAATGCTAATATTCATTTGATTACAGGTTCTGTCGAAATTGCCCCCAACATCGGTCTTGCAGATGCTATTTGCGATATTGTATCTAGCGGGAGTACTTTGTTCAAAAACAATCTAACGGAATCTGATGTTATTTTAAAAAGTGAAGCTGTGTTAGCTAGTTCTCCTACTTTATCAAAAGAGAAGCAAGGATTACTTGATAAATTGATGTTCAGAATTGATGCTGTTTTGAGAGCTGAAAATTCAAAATATGTATTATTGAATGCTCCAAACGATAAACTTGAAGAGATAATTAAGATTCTACCTGGTCTGAGAAGTCCAACTATTATGCCTCTTGCAGAATCTAACTGGAGTTCAGTACACACTGTTATTACCCAAGAGAAGTTTTGGGAAATTATAGACGAATTAAAATCTGCAGGGGCAGAAAGCATACTTGTAAGTTCAATTGAAAAAATGATTTTATAATGAAAACGATTCAATTTCCAAAAAGAGAAGACTGGTCTGAACTCTTAAAACGACCTACTCGTACTTTTAAAGATATCGAAACCACAGTAGATGATATCTTTAAGAATATTGAACAAAGTGGCGACGAAGCTGTATTGAAGTATACCAGCATGTTCGATGGAGTGGACTTGAAAGATTTTAAAGTGACACCCACTGAAATTGAAAATGCTCAACACCAAGTTTCCAATCCGTTGAAATCTGCAATCCAGCTAGCTAAAGCTAACATTACAAAGTTTCACGAAGCTCAAAAAACAGAACCAATTAAAGTAGAAACTCAACCTGGGGTGACCTGTTGGCAAACTAAAAAACCTATTCAAAAAGTAGGCTTATATATACCGGGCGGAACAGCTCCTTTATTTTCTACTATTTTGATGTTGGCAGTACCTGCAAAGATCGCTGGATGTAGTGAGATTGTGTTATGCACACCACCAAACAAGCAAGGAGAAATAAATCCTGCAACTTTATATACTGCTGAACTTTGTGGAATTGATAAGATTTTTAAGGTAGGAGGAATCCAAGCTATTGGAGCCATGACTTTTGGGACAGAAAGTATTCCAAAAGTTTATAAGATTTTCGGACCAGGAAACCAATATGTAACTGTTGCCAAACAAGTGGCCACAACTTTTGATGTAGCCATTGACATGCCAGCAGGTCCATCAGAATTGCTAGTTGTTGCAGATGAAACTGCAAATCCTGACTTTGTAGCTTCAGACTTGTTAAGTCAGGCAGAGCACGGCGTTGATTCTCAAGTGGTTTTAGTATCAACAGATGAAGACACCATTACTGCTGTGCAAAAAGCAATCATAGAGCAATTAAAAGTCTTACCGAGAAAGGAAATGGCTACTAAAGCTATTGAAAATTCAAAATTTGTCTTGGTAAAAGACCAAGATTCAGCACTAGAATTAATTGACTTTTATGGTCCAGAACACTTTATTATATCTACCAAAGACGATGATTTTTATGTTGACAATATCAATAATGCAGGTTCCGTTTTCATAGGAAAGTATACTCCAGAAAGTGCAGGAGATTATGCTTCGGGAACTAACCATACTCTACCTACCAATGGGTACGCTAAACAGTATAGTGGTGTAAATCTAGATAGTTTTAACAAAGCGATTACCTATCAAAAAATTACAGAGGAAGGGATTAAAGGAATTGGTGAAGCAGTAGAACTTATGGCAGAGGCTGAAGGCCTTCAAGCTCATAAAAATGCGATGACTTTAAGACGAAAAGCGGTTGAAAATAATTAATACGTCAGAGAATGATTTTAGATAACCTCATAAGAAAAAATGTAAAAAATATGTCTGCATATTCATCTGCAAGAGATGAATTTAATGCTGATGATCAAAATTATCTGTTTTTGGATGCTAATGAGAATCCTTTCGATTCTGACTATAATAGATATCCAGATCCCTATCAAAATGCTTTAAAAGATGCTATTTCTAAGATTAAACAGATTCCAAAAGAAAATATTGTTTTAGGGAATGGTAGCGATGAAGTTCTTGATCTAATTTTTAGGGCCTTTTGCGAACCCAAAGAGGATGAGATTATTACTATGCCTCCTACTTATGGGATGTATGATGTATTAGCGAATCTTAATGCTATAAAAACAGTTCAAGTCCGTTTGAAGGAAGGATTCCAAATTGATGTTCAAGGGGTATTGTCTGCCATTACAGATAAAACCAAATTGATTTTTATTTGTTCTCCAAACAATCCTTCAGGTAACTTATTACAAATTAACGATGTAAAAAATATCCTAGATCATTTTTCTGGATTAGTGGTTATTGATGAGGCTTATATTGATTTTGCAACGAGTAGTTCATTTATCTCTGAATTGAATGATTACCCAAATTTGATTATCACTCAAACTTTTTCAAAGGCTTTAGCTCATGCAGGAATCCGAGTAGGAATGTGTTTTGCCAGCGAACGTATTATTACAGTTCTCAATAAAATAAAGCCTCCGTATAATATTAATCAACTCAGCCAAACTAAAGCTCTAGAGGTGATTCAAAACTTTGATACTTATATATTTCAAGTTCAAATTATCAAATCTGAAAGAGAATTGATAGCAAATGAGTTGAAAAAAGTGAGTTGGATAAAGCATATTTTTCCTTCAGAATCCAATTTTTTACTCTGTCGAGTAGATAGTGCAAACCTGAGGTATGGCCAATTGCTAGAGAAAAAAATAGTGGTTAGAAATAGGACGAATCAACCATTATGTGAGAATTGCTTGAGGTTTACAGTGGGTACACCAGAACAAAACCAAACTTTACTCAATGCCCTAAAAGAAATTAATTCATGAAAAAAGTCTTATTTATAGATAGAGATGGTACACTCATTAAAGAACCTGCTGACGAGCAAATTGACAGTTTTGAGAAACTAGAATTTTATCCAGAAGTATTTACTTATATGAATAAAATTGCATCAGAACTAGATTATGAATTGGTCATGATCACCAATCAAGATGGTCTAGGAACTGATATTTACCCAGAGCACACCTTCTGGCCAGTCCAAGACTTCATCCTTCATACCTTTAAAAATGAAGGTGTTGAGTTCGCAGATATCTACATAGATAAAACCTTTCCAAAAGATAATGCACCTACTAGAAAGCCTAAAACAGGTTTATTAACTAAGTATTTTGAGCCTGAGTACGATATGGAAAACTCTTTTGTCATCGGTGATCGACTTACTGATGTTGAGTTGGCAAAAAATTTGGGTGCTAAGGGTATTTTCATAGACAATAAAACGGGTTTAGGCCTAGGAGAAATAGAAACTTCTAATACTGAACTGGAGTCTTATATTGGACTTAGGGCCAATACTTGGAAAGCCATTTATGACTATCTAAAGTTAGAACGAAGAACCGCTTCTCTAAAGCGAACGACTAAAGAAACCAATATTGAAATTAGCATAAATTTAGAGGGCACTGGTAAGAGTGATATTTCTACGGGACTTCATTTTTTCGATCATATGCTAGACCAAGTGGCTCGACATGGTCAAATAGATATAGAATTGAAAGCTGAAGGGGATTTAGAAGTTGACGAACACCATACTATCGAAGATGTGGCTATCGTGTTAGGCGAAGTTTTTGCTAAGGCTTTAGGATCAAAATTAGGCATAGAACGTTATGGATTTTGTTTGCCAATGGATGATAGTTTAGCCCAAGTCGCCATAGACTTTGGTGGTCGTAATTGGTTAGTTTGGGATGCCGATTTTCAAAGAGAGAAAATAGGAGAGATGCCTACAGAAATGTTTATGCACTTTTTCAAATCCTTTACGGATGGTGCAAAATGCAACTTGAATATCAAAGCCGATGGAGACAATGAGCATCATAAAATTGAAGCTATCTTTAAAGCTTTTGCTAAATCCATAAAAATGGCTGTAAAGCGAGATGCAGAAAAAATGATTTTACCAAGCACAAAAGGACAACTTTAGATGAAGATCGCACTAATAGATTACGGAGCTGGCAATGTAAAAAGTATTGAGTTTGCTTTAGAGAGACTAGGTTACTCCTCAGAATTAACAAGTAATGCTAAGACTATAAAGGCAGCAGATCGCGTCATTTTTCCAGGAGTTGGTGAAGCGAGTACTGCTATGAAAATGCTAAAAAGCACAGGTCTAGATCTCGTAATTCCCACTTTAGAACAACCTGTTTTAGGGATCTGCTTAGGGATGCAATTGATGTGCAACTATTGTGAAGAAGGCGATACCAATGGCTTAAACATATTCGATGTAAAGGTTGTGAAGTTTAACAATCAACTCAAAGTTCCGCAAGTAGGTTGGAATACAATTTTCGACTTAAAAACAGATCTCTTTAAAGGTATAGAAGAAAACGCCTATATGTACTTGGTACATAGCTTTTATGTTCCATTGCATCAAGATAGTATTGCTAATTCCAGTTATGGAGTGGATTATAGCGTAGCGCTTCATAAAAATAATTTTTATGGAGTACAATTCCACCCGGAAAAAAGCGGGAAAATAGGTGAACAAATTTTAAAGAATTTTATTGAAATACAATGAGAATAATTCCTGCAATAGATATAATAGATGGCCAATGTGTGAGACTCTCCAAAGGCGATTATGAGACTAAAAAAGTTTATAATAAAAATCCGCTTGAGGTTGCCAAGGCCTTCGAAGACAGTGGAATTGACTATTTACATTTAGTCGATCTAGATGGAGCTCAATCCAAGCATATTGTAAATTATAAGATATTAGAAGATATAGCGACACATACCCGACTCAAAATTGATTTCGGAGGTGGTTTAAAAACCGATAAAGATCTTAAAATTGCTTTTGATTCTGGAGCACAACAAATTACTGGAGGGAGCGTCGCCGTTACCAATAGATCTCTATTTTTAGAGTGGTTGTCTCAATTTGGTTCTCAAAAAATTATCTTAGGGGCAGATGCTAAAGATGGAAAAATAGCTACTGGCGGTTGGAAAGAGGCTTCAGATTTAGAAATTGAAAAGTTTATCAAAGATTTTATAGCTCATGGGGTTGAGTATGTTATTTCTACAGATATTTCTAAAGATGGCATGTTACAAGGTCCTTCAACAGAGTTGTATAGATCCATTTTAACGAATAATCCAGATTTGAAACTAATAGCGTCAGGGGGGATTTCAAATTTGAAAGATCTTGAAGATGTTTTTGAAATAGGCTGTGAAGGTGTCATTATTGGAAAAGCGATCTATGAAAACAAAATCAGTTTAAAAGAATTGGAAAAATTTGTTTTAGAACACTAAAAACGAAAAAACATTGCTTACAAAACGTATTATTCCCTGTTTAGATATTAAAAATGGCCGAACGGTTAAAGGCATCAATTTTGTTGAATTAAGAGATGCAGGTGACCCAGTAGAATTAGCTAAAATTTATGCTGAAAACTATGCTGATGAGTTGGTTTTCTTAGATATCTCAGCAACAGAAGAAGGTCGTAAAACCTTAGCACAATTGGTTGAAGAAATTGCGAAGCATATCAACATCCCTTTTACGGTAGGTGGGGGTATTGCTTCTGTGGAAGATGTGGCTTTATTATTAAAATCTGGTGCAGATAAAGTTTCGATAAATTCTGCGGCAGTGAAAAACCCGAAATTAATTTCAAAAATCGCTCAGCGTTTTGGTTCCCAATGCGTTGTGGTAGCTATTGATGCCAAACAAATAAATGGACATTGGAAAGTTCATTTGGTGGGAGGAAAACAACCTACCGAGTTAGATTTGTTCGAGTGGGCCAAAGAAGTTCAAGAGCTTGGCGCTGGAGAAATTTTGTTCACTTCAATGGATAATGATGGGACTAAGGAAGGTTTTGCTAATGAAGCCTTAGCCCGACTCTCCAATGAGCTTCACATTCCTATTATCGCTTCAGGAGGTGCAGGAACAATTCAACATTTCGAAGATACCTTTAAACTAGGAAAAGCAGATGCAGCTCTTGCGGCTAGTGTTTTTCATTTCAAAGAAATAGAAATCCCATACTTAAAGCAAGAGCTTAAATCTAAAGGAATTTCCATAAGAATTTAAAAAACTAACTATGACTATAGATTTCAAGAAAGATAAAAGTGGTCTGGTACCAGCAATTGTCCAAGATGCTAATACCAAAATTGTTCTAATGCTAGGCTACATGAATGAAGAAGCTTACAAAAAAACCATCGAAACCAAATTGGTAACTTTTTATAGCAGAAGTAAAGAAAGACTTTGGACCAAGGGCGAAGAGAGTGGTCATACTTTGGATTTGGTTGATATTAAGGTAGATTGTGATGATGATACTTTGCTTGTTAATGTTCATCCTAATGGATCGACCTGCCATACTGGTGCAGACACCTGCTGGAAAGAGGATAACAAGACGACTTTTGGATTTCTAACCAACTTAGAATCAACCATTGCTCAACGTAAGCTGGAAGCTAATTTCAAAGAAAGTTATATCGCTAGTTTATTTAAAAAAGGAATTAATAAAATTGCACAAAAAGTAGGAGAGGAGGCCGTTGAAGTTGTTATTGAAGCTAAAGATAGCGACGATAATTTATTTTTGAATGAAAGTGCAGATTTGCTTTTTCATTATTTGATTTTGCTTCAGCAAAAAGGATTTGAACTTAAGGATGTTGTCGATGTTTTGGAGCGACGAAATAAGAAATAAGCGTTAATTTGATTTTAGTTTAAAATGCAGTATAAACGTTTCTACTACCTCATTCAGCTTCAGTATTTAGGTTTTCGGTATCATGGCTGGCAAAAGCAGCCCAATGTCCTTACGGTGGAGCATATGCTTCACAAAACTCTAAATTATATATTGGAGGATCAGCGCTTTAAGGTTCTTGCTGCTGGGCGTACAGATGCTATGGTATCTGCAAATCAAACCTATATTGAATTGTTTATCTATGAAGACAAACTTGATTTGGAAACCTTTCTAGAACAATTCAATAAAAATCTGCCTCAAGATATTAGGGCTTTGTCTATTGAAGAGACGACTGCTGATTTTAATATTATTCAGCATCCAAAAATTAAAGAATACTTTTATTTTTTCTGCGTAAAAGAAAAAATGCATCCGTTTTGTGCCCCATTCATGGTGAATCTTCAAGAAGACCTCGATATTGAATTGATGAAACTAGGGGCTAAGCTTTTCGAAGGAGATCACGATTTCTATTCCTTTACGTTCAGGCCTAATCCAGAAACAAAGACCGAGGGAAGCATCGAACGCTGTGAACTCACAGAAAACGATATCTATACGGCCAACTTTTTTCCAAACCAAAGTTTTGTATTGAAGGTAGCAGGAGAAGGTTTTAAACGTCAACAAATTAGATTGATGATGGGTGCCTTAATCGATCTTGGGAGACATAAGATAAACTTAAAAGAATTAGAAAAGACCATCGACGGAAATCATAAAATAAAACTTGAGCACATAGCTCAAGCCTCAGGTTTAATTCTTAATAAAGTAAGTTTAAAACTCTAAAACCATTTCTTTTTTCTGAAATATAAAATTAGAAGGGCAGTCATTAATAGCATGACTCCCCAAACGATAAAATATCCAGATTTCATCTTGAGTTCTGGCATATAGTCGAAGTTCATACCGTAGATACCCGCTAAAAATGTTAGTGGAATAAATATAGTAGACATAATAGTCAACACTTTCATGACTTCATTCATTTTAATACTCAAGCTACTCATATACATATCCATCAATCCCCAAACAATTTCTCTGTAGATATCAATATTTTCTGTAACCTGAAGAATATGATCGTATAAATCTGCAATGTATGCTTTTGTAGATTTATCATAAAGCCGATGTTTTGAGATGTGCAGTTTGTTTATAAGTTCTTTTGCCGGAAAAACAGCCTTTCTAATACTTAAAATTTCTCGTTTCAATAATTGTATTTCTGAGGTTGAAGTTTTGTTGGCATCCTGAATTATTCTTTCCTCAAGGTCTTGAATCTTTTCTTCAATGGTTTCTAATAAATTGTAGTAGTTATCCACAACTGCATCTATTAAGGCATAAAAGAGATAGTCTGTATTTCTTATGCGAATTCTTCCTACTTTATTATGAATTCGCTCTCGAATAGAATTGAAAATAAGATCATGAGATTGCTGAAACGAAATGATATAAGACTTATTAAAAACAAGTCCAAAATGATTTTTAATCAATAGGTCTGTTTCATCATGGTAAATCATTTTTAAAGCAAAAAATACGTAATCTTCAAACTCATCTAATTTTGGTCGTTGTTTAGTATTAGCTATATCTTCAAGTACTAAAGGATGAATATCTAATAGGGAACCAAGTTTGGATAATTTTTCGACATCATGAACCCCTATGAAATTAATCCAGTGCTTGAATTGAGTCTGATGAATCACAAGATCGAGGACTTTCTCTACAGAACACTCATTATGATAAAGGACCTTCTCTTCGTTATAACTGATTACATTTATAACCGTATCCTCCAAAGTTCCTTCACCTATATAGGTAATTTTACCAGGAATTTGATTTTGGATAGGTTTGCGTCTAAAACTTAAAGATTTAGGGTGTTTTAAGCTCAGATGAGTTTTGCGCACTTTGTTTTTCAAAATAGTGAATTTCAGCTTGTAAGCGTTCTTTGGTTAAATTGATGATTCTTTTATTAATTTCTGAAGCATTTTCAATATAAAATTTATACTCTTCAATTGTAAAATGACCCATAAATATTCCCCTTATAAGATTTTTAAATTTTGAGTCTTTCTTGACGGTATTCTCAATGTATTTAAGCTTTTCAACATGTCCAAGCTTATGGAACACATTTTTATAGCGAATGATATAATTTTCAAAAATAGATAGTAAAATATCATTTTGAAATTTAGCGATAGGTCTTAAGGTCGAATTTTGAAAAGATTCTAAGCCTAAAGTGAGAGCGTTTACTTTAGCATTAGGAACTTCTACGCGTATGGATATAATTTCCTCATCTCTTGTCTTCATTGTAACTATTTTTGTCTAAAGTAAGGATTATTTTTTAAAAAATATGAGTTATAAAGACGACACTTTTAAGCACGTTTAGCTTTAAAATAATTTATTATCACTAAATTTATTTCATAAAAAAAGCTGTCCGTTATATGTTTTGAGGTATTTAAAGAACTAATTCCAGAAGAACTTTAAATATCAGGCTAACATTTTGGACAGCTCTTTTTTTACGACAGAGTTGGTTGAACTTATGCTATGTGTTTTACTCTACAGTGACATTAAAAGTCACTTCGATATCTGTTTCTCCACCAACTTCGTTAGACAAATTTCCTTCAAATGCTCCAGGAGCATTTTTGTCACCTTCATGAATAAGAATTACAGTTAAATTCCCTTGACTAGCATCACCTATTTCTAAGCTAAATTCTACACCAATAGGGTTTCCATTGTTGTCTAAAGCTCCAGTATAAGAAGCAGGAGTAGCGTTTAAAGAATCCTCTAAAATATAAAACACCTGATGATCTTCAGCTTCTTCAAGAACCTCAATGGTGATGTCTTCAGCAGGATTTTCCAGCTCATTCAAAAATTCAACACGTCCTGTATACGAAGTATTCGCCGATAATGCAGGACTTGAAATTTCTGGATTTGATCCATCTCCATCCAAATCTCTGTACGTAAAAGTGACAACTTCACCACCTCCTTCAGGAGTCAGAAACAAATTTAAAGTTGTGATCACTTCCTCTTCGTTGATCACTTGTGGTGCATCATCGTCATCAGAACAGGCGCTAAAAACGAGTGTTGCTATAAGGCTTAAGCTTAATAATTTAATTTTTTTCATAGATTTAATTTTTAAAAATTTAATTTTGTGTAATTAATTGTGTTAATAATTGAGTTTTAATTGTAACATAGCATTAGTGCCAACTTCATCGGCATAAAATCTTAATCTATTCAGATAATCTCTATAATTAGTATTTAAAACGTTGTTAATCATCACGTTGATGCTTAACTTGGTTGTATCAAACTCGAAATCTAGTCCTGAGCTAAAATTGAGAAGATGATAAGCATTTGGTGAAGAGCTAACATCTACGTCAACTTCTTCAAATTCGCCAGTAGTCGTATTGACGATATCTGTCTTAAAATTATTATCAGGAAATTCGTTTTGTTGAGTAACCAACTGGCTATTTAAAGAGACATAAAAGTTATTCCATTCTTTTTTGGAGTAGGTTATCGCATTTGAAACATTAAAAGGAGGCATATTAATAAGCGCCTCATTTTGCTCGACATCTCTTCCATTGACATAAGCAAAATTGGATAAGAACTCAAAATTGTCAAAACTATAATTGGCACTCACGTCTATACCATAAAGTCTTGCACTGGTTTGTCTATACTCATACACTGGGAAAGCTCCTCTTATAGTTGTTTCTATACCGTTGGGCTCCAGGACTATAAAGTCTTCAATATAATTGATATAAGGCTGAATATTGAAGCCAAAGCTTTTTAGCTTTCCCTGAAACCCAACTCCTGCTTTAAAGGATTGTTCTGAATCGAGCTGAAGATCACCAAGTTCTATACTAGAAATGCTGTGGTGTAAGCCATCACTGAACAACTCTGAAGGATTTGGTGCTCTATTCCCTGAACTTAAATTTCCAATCAATTTAAAGTCATTTTTAAAAGTGTATGTAGCACCTACAGTTGCAGAAATAGTGTGGTAGTCGAATTGTGGATTTGTTAAAATCTGATTTCCATCTTCTCTGATTTCAAATTTAGGGAAGAGTTGATCATAACCTAAATTTTCCCATCTCGAAGTAACATAGAACTTATCAGCATCTATAGTATTAAAATCGTAGCGAACTCCAGCATCTAGATCCCATCGCTCTGACACATCATGAGCGGTGGTGGCGAAAATTCCAGCAGTGTACATGTCGTAGTCTGGAATAAGTCTTCTTACTCCAGTATTTGGATTTACAAAGTTATTCTGGGCGTTGAATTCTAAACCAAAATTAGACTCAAAACCCTCCAAACTTGTCCATTCTAATTGCGTAAGTAGGGTATGGGTTTTAAGTTCCATATCCATAGCTGGTCTGTCTCCACGTCCTCCACGTCGAATATCAAACTCCAATCGTTTATTTTGCTGAAAAGAATATTGTAAACTTAATTCTCCAAGGTTTCTGATTTTTTTGAAAGTTTCCAGTTTATATATTTGATGCGTCACCTCTTGTTTTGGATTATCGATTGTGTAAGAGAAATCTTCGATAAAAAAGGGCTCTTGTCTGTTGATAGAATTTACGAGATCTCTAGCGTTTCCGATATGGGACGCTCTCAAAATTCCAATTTCAGAATTGGTCAACCTATAACTAAAATCAATCCCATAATCTATTTTATTTAGACCAATCCCCAGACTGATATTGTTTTCTCTTTGCCCTGTATTGGTAAGTTGATAGTCAGGGGCTTCAAGATCACCAAGACGCTTCAAGCTCCCTTGAAATCTATAATTGAATCCTGAAGATTTTGCTTTTATGAGACTTGTAGAGATACTTCCCCCTCGGCCATTACTAGAACCATTAAGAATAGTTTTACCCGTTACTGTATCTTTAATAGGGGCTTTTTGGGGTTCTATGACAATAACCCCTCCAATGGCATCACCGCCATACTTCAGTGCTGAAGCTCCTTTTATGACAGTTATATTAGCTGCGGAGTTAATATCGACATTGGGAGCGTGATCAACACCCCACTGTTGGTCATGAAGTCTCACATTGTCGTTGATGACGAGAACTCTAGAACTATGTAGGCCTTGTATAATGGGTTTAACAATAGAATTTCCAGTATTTAAAGAAGACACACCGCTTATACTCTTAAGTGCATCTCCTAAAGAGGCATTACTGAATTTTTCAAGCTTCTGTGTTTTTATTTGATTGACTATATATGAATTAGATTCGTTATTATAAAGTTTACCTTTAAGTAAGACTTCATTCAATTCTTCAAGATGATGCTCAAGTTTAAAATTGATTTGACGATTTTCTTTCAGATAGATACTTTTTGTTTCTGGTTCACAAAAAGGGTGAGATACTTTGAGTAGAACGTCACCTTTACAGACACCTTTAATTTTGTAAAAACCATTTTTATTGGTGTAAACGCTCTTATCAGAGCCAACGAGTTGAACAATAGCTCCAAATAAAGGGGAGTTATCATGTACATCTATCACTTTTCCTAGTATAGTTAACTCACAATCTTGAGCTTGAG
>NZ_PJBS01000074.1 GCF_002836055.1 Psychroflexus sp. MES1-P1E | reverse complement strand
TGTATTATACTGATATAGGTTGACCTTTTTTAGGTTTAATTTGAACTAGCCATTTTCTAAATTAGAAGTTCAGTTAAATTTACATTATTTCTACGATATGATTTATATTTTATATTCGGATTCAAATGCACTTCCGCTGGTTTTCTTAAATCTAGGCTAAAATGGGTTCTTAAATTGTTGTAAATAGATACTGCTTGTTTTGTTATTTGCTGAGCAATAACA
>NZ_PJBS01000073.1 GCF_002836055.1 Psychroflexus sp. MES1-P1E | reverse complement strand
TAACAAAAATGGGCTTCAACGCTATTACTGCAGTCACAGATGGCAAACAAGCCTTGGACAGTCTAAAAAAAGAGGATTGTCCTGACTTGGTATTTTTAGACCTTAATATGCCAGTTTTGGATGGTTTTTCTTTTCTTACTCAAGCAGAAAAAGAGATTTTGTGCATGCAGATGAATGTGGTCATACTTACCTCATCCACCCGCCAAAAGGACAAAGATCGGGCCA
>NZ_PJBS01000072.1 GCF_002836055.1 Psychroflexus sp. MES1-P1E | reverse complement strand
GTCGGGCTCATAACCCGAAGGTCACTGGTTCGAGTCCAGTCCCCGCTACTACTTCAATATCAAGTAAATCAACGGATTGTCTATCACAATCCGTTTTTTTATGTCCATAAGTTTCTTACTTTTCCGTGCCGTAAACGCTAGCGTAAACGATTTGTCAATGAAATTAGATTATTCGGAACCCAAGATCTTCACAGGTGGTACAGATATTTCCAACTGGTCAAAACTCTCTGCTACT
>NZ_PJBS01000071.1 GCF_002836055.1 Psychroflexus sp. MES1-P1E | reverse complement strand
CTTTTATTTAGGCTTTATTTTGGAACACAGGAAACCTAATCAAAGTGATAAAGGGAAACCTCAAACAGGCAGTACCTGTAAGACGATTACCAATAATTGATTAGGTGGCGGATGAACTCGTAGTAGTGTTGAAGCTTGTGTAATGTAAGTGGAGCAAAGGGGTTCAATTATGCAGTTTAGAATTAAAAACAACTTAGCGAGTAAGGATGATTTTTAAAGAACAAACAAAGTCAGTACCCA
>NZ_PJBS01000070.1 GCF_002836055.1 Psychroflexus sp. MES1-P1E | reverse complement strand
GACATCGAAATGAACTGCTCAGTTTAAAAATTGAAGATATAGACAGTAAACGTATGCTTGTGCGTGTAAAGCAAGCTAAAGGGAATAAGGATCGGATTACCTTATTATCGCAAAATGCGTTACAAGATTTGCGAAGCTATTATAAAACTTGGAAACCTAAGGAATATTTGTTTGAGGGACAGAAGGGAGGGAAATATAGCGGTCAATCTGTAGTTAAAGTGGTGAAGACGGCAGCTCATAAAGCAAAG
>NZ_PJBS01000069.1 GCF_002836055.1 Psychroflexus sp. MES1-P1E | reverse complement strand
TTTTCTATGAATAAAGCTATTAAATATTTTGGAATTGACATTAGCCACTTGGTATTCGATGTCACGGATTCTGATGGCAATTACTATCAATTTAAAAACAATGTATCAGGCTTTAAAAAGTTTGTAAAGCTCTTAGATATTGATAGCCATTGCGTGATGGAGGCAACAGGGTATTATCATTATCAACTGGCTTACCATTTACTAGAATCTAGTCTAAAAGTATCGGTAGAAAATCCATTAGCGGTGAAACACTTT
>NZ_PJBS01000068.1 GCF_002836055.1 Psychroflexus sp. MES1-P1E | reverse complement strand
ACCTTGTGGTAAAACTAGACTCCAGTCTCCATTGGCATCTGTCGTTACAGTCTGAACTTGACTGAAAGAGTCAGTAATTTCTACATCAACGTTTGGCATATCTGCTTCACTTGGATCCTGAGTACCATTGCCATTTTCATCGAAATATAAGTGACCCGTTAGAGTACCTGATTCATAAAAACCATCTATTTCATTAAACGTTTGTCCAGTTACAATAGTGGTTGTTGTTGGATCGTTCCCTTCTGTTTGTGTTGAA
>NZ_PJBS01000067.1 GCF_002836055.1 Psychroflexus sp. MES1-P1E | reverse complement strand
CGTCTTGAAGCATTAGTAAGTCGCAAGGGTGGTATTCGTGAGGATACATCTGAAGAAAGCGAGACTACAAAACTCGGTACTGACGAACAGGAATCGTATACAGAGGCATATTTACTTGGGTAAGCAAGCACACCATTGTAACGCCCAAAAGAGTAACCAAAGGGTAAATATGTAGATACGGCAGTTATTGAGAGAAAGAAGATGTCATTACCTGGGGAGGTCTCTACAACTACGAGTTGGTTATGTAGAGAAGTCAG
>NZ_PJBS01000066.1 GCF_002836055.1 Psychroflexus sp. MES1-P1E | reverse complement strand
AAAAAAATAGAAGGCATAAAAAAACGGTTTGTGAGACACAATCCGTTGATTTAATTGACTTTAAAGTAGTAGCGGGGACTGGACTCGAACCAGTGACCTTCGGGTTATGAGTTCCATGAAAATTGCTCAAAAGACCCTCCTATGTATCAATAAAAGTAAAATCGTTTACGCGATCGTTTACCTTGTTATTATTAATTTTAATACAAACATAGAGCATTTATATCTTCTGAATCAATTCTCAAATCATAAAATTTTTTAG
>NZ_PJBS01000065.1 GCF_002836055.1 Psychroflexus sp. MES1-P1E | reverse complement strand
TTGTTACTTCCTTAAAAAGGAGTTTAAGACAACTCAAAAAAGAAATAGACACTATAGAAGAAAAGCTTTTATTGTTGGTAAATGAAGTGCATAAAGATGTTTTAACACGTTTGAAAAGTATTCCAGGAATAGGAAAGAAAACATCCTTAATGTTAGTGGTTTTAACTGATGGATTCGATCGTTTTAAAAGTGGCAGTGAGTTATGCAGTTATGCAGGATTAACCCCTATAATTAGGCAAAGTGGATCTAGTGTAAATGG
>NZ_PJBS01000152.1 GCF_002836055.1 Psychroflexus sp. MES1-P1E | reverse complement strand
GAAGTTCTACACCCGGTCCACAAGGAGCAACAGGAGCAACAGGAGCACAGGGAGATATTGGAGCTGCCGGTGCAGATGGAGCACCAGGAGCAGCTGGAACTAACGGAACCGATGGAGCACAAGGTATTCAAGGAGCAACAGGTACATCTGGAGCAGATGGTGCAACAGGAGCAACAGGAGCACAGGGAGATATTGGAGCTGCCGGTGCAGATGGAGCATCAGGAGCTGCTGGAACTAATGGAAGTAACGGAACCGATGGGGCACAAGGTATTCAAGGAGCAACAGGTGCATCTGGAGCAGATGGTGCAACAGGACCAACAGGAGGACAGGGAGATATTGGAGCTGCCGGTGCAGATGGAGCAACAGGAGCAACAGGAGCACAGGGAGATATTGGAGCTGCCGGTGCAGATGGAGCACCAGGAGTTGCTGGAAGTAACGGAACCGATGGGGCACAAGGTATTCAAGGAGCTACAGGTGCATCTGGAGCAGATGGTGCAACAGGACCAACAGGAGGACAGGGAGATATTGGAGCTGCCGGTGCAGATGGAGCACCAGGAGCTTCTGGAAGTAACGGAACCGATGGGGCACAAGGTATTCAAGGAGCTACCGGTGCAACAGGAGCAGATGGTGCAACAGGACCAACAGGAGGACAGGGAGATATTGGAGCTGCTGGAAGTAACGGAACCGATGGACCACAAGGACCTACCGGTGCAACTGGTGCTGCTTCAACTGTAGCTGGACCACAAGGACCTGCTGGACCTACGGGTGCAACAGGAGCTGCTTCAACTGTAGCTGGACCACAAGGACCTGCGGGACCAACAGGACCTGCTGGTGATGGCAACTTAATTGTTACTCTAGTTTCATCGAACATAACAATTACTGATGAAGACCAACTTGTCAGAATCGATGGTTTAAGAACAATTACTTTACCAGCAAGTCCTACAACAGGAAGACGTTTATATTTAACTACTAATAATACAAGCGCTATTGTCAGTGTAACTGGAAATATCATATTTTTCGGAGGTTTCGGGAACTTCGGAACTGATACATTTCAAAATCTATTCGCGTCTAGTTTAGCTTTATTGATTTATGATGGTACTGAGTGGGTAGTAGTAAATTTCTAAACTAGAACTTTTAAGAGTCTTCAGAGACTATGATCTCTCATTCTACAATCAAGACCTGTTAATGAATTAACAGGTCTTGATTGTAGAAACAATAGGTAAAGCTCTTAACCCCAATGGACAAACGATTGCGGAAACAGAGACATATAACTTTACCATAAAAATGAGAACGTTGGGTAACTGGAGTGTCTACATTTGATGTGACGAATTTATATAGTCCGAAAATAAAGAGAACGGCACTAGAGAAAAGACAATATGTCAACATTAGTAGTTTTTTAGAATAAACTTTCACCTATATAATTACTTTTGGGGCTAAAAAAACACACTTGAGATATCTTACCATCATCCTATTTTTATATTCAGGAATAATTTTTTCACAAACTCAAAAAGACACTACCTCCCTAGAGGAAGTTAAATTGAAAACTTCGGTTGACATTGAGAGGGATTACCGGCAAGACGCCAATGTGTCTTTGCTTAATCAAGACGAGTTGTTACAGTCCAACCAAACGACAATCACTCCAATCCTTAATAAAATTCCTGGGGTGTATATGCAACAAGGAGGAATCAATACCACCAAAATCAATATCCGGGGTATAGGAGCAAGGGCCCAGTTTGAAACCAACCGGCTTAAGCTTTATTACAACAATATTCCCTTGAGCACCGCTAATGGAACCTCTATTTTGCACGATATAGATCTTACGACTATTTCTGAGGTGAAAGTGATTAAAGGACCACAAGCCACTGAATTTGGAGCGGGATTAGGTGGGGTTATCCAGCTAAAATCAGTCTTAAAAGAGGAGAACTATCTAGAGTCTGAATTTTTAGTGGGAAGCTTCGATCTTTTAAAACAAAACTACTCTATCAATCTTTCGGATGGAAATAAGAAAATTAACTTAACCTATAACAACCTAAGTGCTGGTGGATTTAGAGACAATAGCAACTACCAGCGAGAGTCTTATTTTCTAAACTCTGAAGCCCAACTCAGTACGCGTTCCAGACTTCAATTTGTGGGTCAAGTCATTCAATTAAAGGGGTTTATACCTAGTTCTTTAAACAGGTCTAGTTTTGAGGAAGATCCTACTCAGGCTGCGTTTACGTGGGGACAGGCTCAAGGCTTCGAGTCTTATACACGTGGTATTTTTGGCGTTAACTTAACGACAGAATTAACTTCAAATATCACACAAAACACCTCGGTTTTTACCAACTTTAGAGAGGCGTTTGAACCTAGGCCTTTTGATATTTTGGAAAATAATAATATCGGAATAGGGATTAGACATACCAGTGAGTTTGAGTTTAGTTTACTTGGAAATTCAGCTCAATTAACTCTTGGTGGTGAATTTTTGAGAGATGATTATGACGTTTCAACTTTCGAAAATAGATACCGAGACAACAATGGTCAAGGTTACTTACAGGGAAATATAGTATCGGATTTAGATCAAAATAGGCAATACATTGAGGCCTTTTCAACCCTAAATATTTTACTCTCTAGAAAATTAAACTTAAAATTAGGTCTGGCTACAAACAAGACAAGTTACGCTATTGAAGATAAGCTCTCTAATTCACAAAACTCACAAACTGGCGAGTATAGCTACGATCAAGTATGGTTACCTAATGTAGTGACTACCTATTCACTAGCAGAAAATCAAAAAGTATCAGCATCTGTAAGTCGGGGATTTTCTGTACCAACAGTAGAACAGAGCTTAACGGAAGAGGGCGTTTTTAACACAGATCTAGAGCCAGAAACGGGATGGAATTATGAAGTAGGCTACAAAGCCCGTTGGCTTGAGGACAAATTATATACCGAGGTCAATGCTTATTATATGGATGTTGAAAATTTACTGGTAGCCAGACGTGTGGCAGAAGATCGATTTGTGGGTATCAATGCGGGCTCAACCTCACATCCAGGGGTCGAGTTTTCCTTTAAGTCCAATCTAGATTATGGGTCTTGGCTACAGCTTCAGCCTTATGTCACAGGAAGCTTCAACTTCTACGAATTCAATGAATTTGAAGATCAGGGTGACTCTTTTTCTGGAAATGATCTCACAGGGGTTCCTTCACAACAATTCAGTTTTGGAGTGGATGCTCAAATCAATAATAGCCTCTATTTTTATTTTCAAACCAACGCTGTATCAGAGATCCCCGTGAATGATGCCAATACAGAATTCTCGGAGTCTTATGCTTTTTCTAATGTAAAATTAGAATACAAATTCCCTGTACTTGATAAAATTTCAGCAAGGCTAAGTTTTGGAATCAATAATGCATTCAACGAAAAATATGCGTCAAGTATTGTCACCAATGCTGGAGCATTTGGGGGAAACGAGCCGAGATACTTTTATCCCGGCGAGCCTAGAAATTATTTCGGTAGCTTTTCACTCAACTATGCTTTCTAGAACCTGTTTTAATTTGGCATCAGGTAATCGATAGCAAGTTGAGACATGGTTTTTACGCCTAAAAGCATACCAGCATCATCCACCTCAAAATCTCGGGTGTGATGCGGATAAGGGGTTTGATTCCCTGGAGTCATGCCACCTAGGAAAAAGTAAAATCCAGGAATTTCTTCTTGAAAGAATGAGAAATCCTCTCCTCCTGTACTAGCTTTTATAAGCTTTACTTTATCATCGCCAGCAATACCTTGAAGAGTGGGTAACATTTGGGCTGTCAATTCCAAATCGTTGAAGGTGACAGCCGTATTGTTTTGAAACTCTATCTCAGCATCTCCACCATACGCTTTGGCGATGGCAGGAACCATTTCAGTCATGCGTTTTATGACCATAGTTCTCATATCTGCATCCAATGTTCTCACAGTGCCTATCATTTCTGAAGTTTCTGGTATAATGTTATATCGGGTTCCGGAAGTGATTTTACCAACAGTAATCACGGCAGGCTCGTCAACTAATTCGGCTTCACGACTTATGATGGTTTGTAAACCATCAATTATTTTTGCAGAGATTAAAATAGGATCTACGCCTGTCCATGGGGTAGAGCCGTGAGTTCCTTTTCCTTTTACAAGAATAACAAAACGTTCTACAGCTGCCATATTTCCTCCAGGTTTATAGTTTATGGTTCCTACAGGAGTGGATGAATTAATATGAAGACCAAAAATGGCATCTACCTCAGGATTTTTTAAAACCCCTTCTTTTATCATCAGTTTTGCTCCTCCTTGTTCTCCCGGTGGTGGACCTTCTTCTGCAGGTTGAAATATGAATTTTACACTCCCGTTTATCAGATGTTTATTTTTTGAGAGGACTTCAGCAACTCCCATTAAAATAGCGATGTGCGTATCGTGGCCACACGCATGCATCACCCCCGTTTCAGTTCCTAAAAATGTGGTTATCACCTCGCTTTTATAAGGTAAGTCATTGCGTTCTGTGACGGGTAAGGCATCGATATCTGCTCTTAAAGCCACCACTTTTCCAGGTAGATCGCCCTGAAGCGTGGCAACAACTCCTGTATAAGCCACCTCCGTTTGCACTTCCAATCCTAAGCTTTTTAAATGTTCAGCAATTTTCTTAGCAGTTTCGAATTCCCTGTTAGACAATTCAGGATTCTTATGAAAATCATGCCTCCATGCGATGACTTGATCTTCAATAGATTCAATATCTTTTAAAAGCTGCTTATCTATTTGTGAAAATAGAGTTAAGGCACATAAAAGACTTAAGCTAGTAAGTAATATTTTCATAAGAGTTGATTTTAAAAATTAATAAGGGCGTATTTTTCATTTTGAAGTTGGATAAGTGCAGACATAGCTGATAAAGCAATTTTGACATCAGGGTGTAATCCCTTTTTAGAGATTAATCTGTGTTTTGAAGTTTGTCCGCATAGGATAATTTCAATATTATGTTCAGCTACGGCTTTGAATTCTTGATTGAGATCGACTTTAAAATCTGGATTTTCAATGTCGTTAACAGGCCTATTTGATTCAAGACTTAGATGAGTTTGGGATACCCCTAAAACAGATAGCAAAAGCATACAGGCAAGTAATATGGGTGTCATAAGTTAAGATTTGACGACAACAGAATCTGGAACAAAACCGGAATAATCACCGTTATTTCTAATGACATCTCTAACGATGGAAGACGAGATATAGCTTTTTCCACTTGAGGTGAGTAAGAATATAGTTTCAATTTTCTCGAGTTTCCTATTGGTGTGAGCAATGGCTTTTTCAAACTCAAAGTCAGCAGGATTTCTTAACCCCCGAAGAATAAAGTCAGCATTGTTTTCTTTACAGTAATTGACGGTCAGACCCTTATACGTGTCTACTTTAATTCTGGGTTCATCTTTAAAAGTCTCTTCCAGAAAAGATCTGCGTTCTTGAAGTGTGAACATATATTTTTTTTCAGCATTAACGCCAACAGCTAGTACAATTTCATCAAAAAGGGTTAGCCCTCTTGTGATGATATCGTAATGGCCTATAGTAATGGGATCGAAAGATCCTGGAAAAACTGCACGTTTCATAATTCGATTTTTGTATAAATTAATTAAATTTCAAAATTTTCAATAGCAACTTCCACGGCATTGGTAAATAAGTCCTGAAGAGAGATTCCTGCTGCTTTAGCTTGTTGAGGTAGAATACTTGCTTCCGTTAGTCCAGGGCAAGCATTGCATTCCAAAAAGTGAGGTTCGTTATTATGAAAAATAAACTCGGATCTGGTAAGGCCTTTAAGTTTTAATAGTTTAAAAATTCTCACCGCTTGATCTTTTACGTCTTTAGTTTGAGCGTCACTTATAGTGGCGGGTGTGATCTCCTTAGATTTTCCTAAATATTTAGCTTCAAAGTCAAAGAATTCATTTTCAGAGATAATCTCTGTCACAGGAAGCGCTAGTATGTTCCCATTGATATTGATAACGCCAACACTAACTTCGGTTCCGTCTAGAAAAGATTCAATAATAACTTCATCATCTTCTTTAAAAGAGTGTTCTAAAGCCGTTAGGATATCATCCTTGTGTTTCACTTTTGATATGCCATAGCTACTTCCTGCTCTATTAGCCTTTACAAAACAAGGTAACCCAATATATTCTACTATTGCTGAGGGATTTATATCATCTCCCTTATTGATGTATATGTTTTTTGCAGTTTTAATTCCATTAGCTCTAAGCACAGAAATACAATCGCGTTTATTAAAAGTAAGAGCTGCTTGGTAGTAGTCGCAAGCCGTTTGTGGAATTTCAAGAGTTTGTAAATATCCTTGAAAGAGACCATCTTCTCCTGGAGTCCCATGAATCGTATTAAAGACACAGTCGAAGTGTATCGGTTCTCCATTTATAACTACGGAAAAATTGGATTTATCGATAGGGATTTCTTCCCCTACATCTGTTTTTATGGTCCAGCCATTTTTTAAGATTTGAGCTCTGTACACCCTGTAATTTTCATTTTTTGTAAGGTGCTTATAAACGACTTCACCACTTTTCAGCGAAATTTCAGCTTCCTTAGAGTAGCCTCCCATCGCAACTGCAATGTTTTTCTTCATCGGATAAATTTTATTCAAATATAAGTGTTCAATAATGAATTAGACCTTGCAACTGTTCCATATGACGTCATCTGGTAATTTAGCTTCAAAACTGATATCCTCCTTGCGGACTGGATGCGTAATCGTCAATTTTTTGGAGTGTAGATGAATACTAGCATTTTTATTGCTCCTGTCAAATCCATACTTTAAATCTCCTTTTATCGGACAGCCTATAGCAGATAATTGACTTCTTATTTGATGGTGTCTTCCGGTTTCCAAAGTGATTTCCAACACGTGGTAATTATCTAAAGATTGAATTTTTTGATAGCTGAGAATAGCTTTTTTAGAATCTTCTACAGGTTTGATATGCGCATAGGATTTATTTTGCTTTGTATTGCGTTTGAGATAATGGACCAGCCTAGCTGATTCTGGTTTAGGTTTATTTTTGACTACAGCCCAATAGACTTTATGTGTATCTCTATCGGCGAAAGCTTTATTTAACCTTGAAAGTGCTTTCGAAGTTTTTGAAAACACCACAACGCCACTCGTTGGTCTATCTAACCGATGTACGACTCCTAAGTAGGCCTCTCCAGGTTTATTATACTTCTCTTTTAAATACAATTTGACCACTTCACTTAAGGGCAGATCGCCAGTCTTGTCTCCTTGCACAATATCGCCAGGCCGTTTGTTGATGACGATAAGGTGATTATCTTCAAAAATAACTTGAAGGTTTTTAGGCGTTGAGTTCATGTATCAAGATATTTATCTGTTGATTACTAAGGGATAAATTTAAATAGTATCCGAAATCTTTAATTTAAATTTTGCTTTTTAAAGCTTGGAGTTTTATCGAAAAAAGCAATAATTGACCGCTTTTTAATTTATAAAATCCTGCGTTTTATTTTTTAGTTTTTCTTGTATTTTTTTTTATAAACCACACGTTAGTTAAGATTAATGGATAGCCGAAATTACAATTTTTAGCAGTAAATAAAAGGCGAAATCTATTTTTAAATAGGTGTGCTGCACTTATCTTTCCAAGTAGTGTCACTGGTTTTAATCTTTTGAAATGAAGATTTTAAGTTATGTTGTTATTAAACCGTGACGAGTGTAGATTGTATTCATTTGGGAGTATAAGCTGATAAGGTTTAACTAAAAAATAAATGTTTGACAAGTCTTAATTTTTAAGAAAATCCATAGGATTTATGATTGTTTTAATAAAATCTCCCCGCAACATTATGGTGTAAATATCTAATTTTAACAAACCATAAATTATAATCATGAGACATTTTTATTTTATTTTATTCCTTTTAGGAAGTTTTATCTCCTCGGCACAAGGCTTAGCAGGAGAATTTACAGTTGGAGATTTGAACGCTGACTATGAAACTTTTACTCAAATGATAGTTGATCTTCAAACCGAAGGTGTTGGAAATGGAGGGGCTACTTTTACGATAGTTCCGGGTACTTATTCAGATATATTGATTTTAGAGTTAATTTCTGGGCTTTCTGAGACTTCACCTTTAATTATTACAGCAGAACCAGATTCAGTTTTTTTTGAAATTGTTGGAACTTCATCTTCAAGTGATGCTGCCTTTACGATTAATGCCTTAAGCTACATCACGTTTGAGAATTTAAACATTAGAGACGTAAGTGATGCTGGCAATGAATTAGAAAGAGGGTTTAGCTTTCTAGGATCCTCATCCGAAGGATGTTCATTTAATATAATAAGGGATTGTTCTATTTTTTTGGGGGCAAATGGGGCAAGACCCTTGATTTCAACACGAGGAATTTTTTTTGTCTCTGAGGCCAGTAGCCAAGAAGCCACTAATAGTGATAACCTTATTGATAATGTTTTTATAGATAATTCTGGTAGTGGTATTCAAATTCTAGCCTCTGCCGACTTTTTCGGTAGAGTTGATTTTGAGGATACAAATAATCAAATTATAAATAGTTCATTCGGAAGTACTTCAAGCTTAGGTCACGATTTAAGCAGTGGTTCTTTTGGGATTAATGCTTTAGGAAATAAGGATATGCTCATCCAAAATAACGTTTTTGAAAGTATTACCAACTTAAATTCTTCACCATCTTTACCTGTGAGCACAAGCGCTATAGTTATTGACTCAGGCTCAGGGGAAATCAGTCAGAATACAATAAACTATGTGGAATATGAAGGAACTATAGGCTCTACTTATGGAATAAAAGTGAGTACTATTTCTGGGGATTCAACTGTAATTGCCAATAATAAAATTTCTGGACTTGTGAGGAGTAATTTCACGGCTTCAACAACAGACCCTAGTTTATATTTATTTGGAGTCTGGGTTTTTGAGCAAGATGGTAATGTAGGTTTAACAAGGTTATTACATAACACTATAGTATTGGAACGAGAAGAGGCCGTGAGCTATCCTTCTGCTGGGATACAGTTAAGAAGCGGATCTTCTGGTCAACCTCCAGCAGAAGTGTTCAATAATATTATTATAAATTCTATTTCAACAGAAGATGAAGCGTATAGGTCTTATGCCATAGTAGATGGGAATAGTGATAGAGGCTTTTTGGTATCAGATCACAACCTTTTATTTGCTGACGGCGTGAATGGTTTTCTAGGTAGTATCGGACGTCGATTGGGAGAAACTGAGCAATTCACAAATGACCTAGCAGAATTTATTATTTTTTCTGAAACCAATGAAAATAGCGTCAGCTTTTCTCCTGTATTTCAAGATATAGCCTCAAATGATTTTAGTATTTCACCTGACGTAATTAATCCTTTAGACTATGTTGTCCCTAGACTAGAAGAAATCGACTTGGATCTATTGGGTAATCTTAGAGAGGATGTAGAGACTTATCTTGGTGCTTATGAAGGAACTGTTTTCTTGACAATTTCTAACATAAATTCAGGCGGTAACCTAACAGTTTACCCTAATCCATCCTCTCGTTTTATTTCTTTAGAATTATCTGGATTATCTATAGATGAAAATACATCTATGAAAATATATAATATAAACGGTCAGTTAGTTTTTGATACTGTAATCAAAAGTGAAAATGACTTATTAAATATCGAAATCAATAGTCTAAGCTCAGGACTCTATATTTTAAGAGTAAACACCGAGTCAAAATTATTCACTAAAAGATTTGTAGTGGAGTAAAACCTTTAAAAAAATTCATAAAAAAGGCGCTATCAGTAATAAGAGTAGCGCCTTTTTAAATTAAATTTTTAGAAGAATTAAGTTTGAATCACTCCTAAATTAAAATCTTTAGTAATAGGGGAGTGGTTGGCGATTTCTATTCCATTTGAAATCCACTTTCTAGTGTCCAAAGGTTCAATAACGGCATCTGTCCAAAGTCTTGCCGCAGCATAGTATGGACTCGTTTGGGTATCGTAATCATTTTTAATTTTATCGTAAAGTTCCTTTTCTTTCTCTTCGGTAATCTCCTCTCCTTTAGCTTTTAGTCGAGAGGTTTCAATAGATAAGAGGACTTTAGCGGCAGAGTTTCCACTCATAACAGCCAATTCTGCACTTGGCCAAGCAAAAATTAATCTTGGATCATACGCTTTTCCACACATGGCATAATTTCCCGCACCATAAGAATTTCCGATGATGACTGTAAATTTTGGGACCACAGAATTACTGACCGCATTTACCATTTTGGCACCATCTTTTATAATTCCTCCATGTTCACTTTTGCTCCCTACCATAAATCCAGTCACATCTTGGACAAATACAAGGGGTATTTTTTTCTGATTACAATTGGCTATAAATCGTGTAGCCTTGTCAGCAGAATCGCTATAAATGACACCTCCAAATTGCATCTCCCCACTTTTAGTTTTGACTAGCTTCCTTTGGTTAGCAACAATACCCACAGCCCAGCCGTCAATTCTAGCATATCCTGTGATGATAGTTTGGCCATAGCCAGACTTATACTCATCGAATTCTGAATCGTCTACAAGACGCTCTATGATAGGCATCATATCGTATTGGTCACTTCTTTTAGCAGGAAGTAAACCATAGATTTCTTTGGGATTTAATTTTGGTTTTTTGGATGTTTTTCGGTTAAAACCAGCTTTATCGAAATCACCAATTTTATCAACTATTCTCTTGATCTTTGTAAGGGCATCCTTGTCATCTTTAGCTTTGTAATCGGTAACTCCACTAATTTCGCAATGTGTAGTTGCTCCACCTAAGGTTTCGTTATCGACACTTTCACCTATAGCTGCTTTTACAAGATAACTCCCGGCCAAGAAAATACTGCCTGTTTTATCTACAATCATCGCTTCATCGCTCATAATAGGCAAATACGCGCCGCCAGCAACACAGCTTCCCATCACCGCAGAGATTTGCGTGATTCCCATACTACTCATTACAGCATTGTTCCTAAAGATTCTTCCAAAATGCTCTTTGTCTGGAAAAATTTCATCCTGCATGGGTAGGTAAACTCCTGCGCTATCTACTAAATATATAATGGGTAGTCTATTTTCAATAGAGATTTCTTGAGCTCTCAAATTCTTTTTTCCTGTAATAGGAAACCAAGCACCTGCTTTTACAGTAGCATCGTTGGCGACAACAATAACCTTTTTGTCCGAAACTTTACCAATTTTAACGACAACGCCTCCACCGGGACAACCGCCATGATCTGCATACATTCCGTCTCCTGCAAAGGCTCCTATTTCAATGGAGTCTTTAGCATCATCAAGAAGAAAATCTATACGTTCTCTAGCAGTCATCTTTCCTTTACTGTGTTGCTTTTCTATCTTTTTCTCTCCACCACCCAAACTTACTTTCGCAAATCTGTTTCTTAAGTCAGAAACTAAAAGTTTATTATGATCTTCGTTTTTATTAAATTTTATATCCATGAATTGAGCAATATTGGTTGAACCGCTAAAATACAAAACCAATCTTATATTCCTTAATCGATTTCGCATACTCTTTTTAAAATAGTATAGGTGAGTATAAATTAAGCTTTTAAGCTAAAATTAAATGCATTAAGCCACATAAAAATCAGTTGAAATTCTAAATTTGGAAATTATTTTATACAGTGATTTCTAAACCGTCAGCTTCAAAACCCTTATTTAAAAAGATTCTTCGAATTCTTTCTAGGATAGTACTATCTATTCTTATCCTTTTTATTCTTCTTATTTTGTTTGTGAGAAGTCCTTGGGGACAAGACCTTATTATTGAGAAAGTAACCAAGTATGTCAGTGAGAAAATCGACACTAAATTTGAAATTGGTAAACTCTATCTCAGCTTCTCTGGAAACTTAACTATAGAAGAACTTCTTTTGGAAGATACCTCTCAAGATACTCTTATGTATTCAAGATATCTAGAAGCAGATGTTCCCCTTTACCCAATTGTCTTTGGTCACCAATTAAAAGTTGATCTAGTAGATTGGAAGGGCTTGAAAGCAAATGTGAGTCGAAAAGACTCCATCGAGGGCTTTAATTTTCAATTTATCATTGATGCTTTTGCGTCATCACCAGAAGAGAATCCTAGAAGTAATAAGGAAGAAACCCCTTTAGATGTTTCTTTAGGAGTTATTTCTTTTGAAGAGTTTCAATTGTCCTATCAAGATGAGGTGACAGGGATTGATACAGAGCTCACCTTAGGCAAATTTTATTTAGAGAGTAAATCGATTGATCTGGAGGCGATGAAGTTTCAGTTGTCTGAACTCAATTTGGAGAATACAAGTATCACTTATCACCAATTTAAGCACTTCGAAAGTGAGAATACTGAAGAAGAGTCAGATTTGCCTTGGATTATTGTTGACGATTTAAGTATAAAGAAGCTCGATTTAAGGTATAATTCTAGTCCTGAAGATACCAAGGCAGACGTCTTTCTGGATGAATTTGCCTTTTCAAATTTAGATACCAATTTAAACCTGCAAACGATTTCACTTCAAAATCTGGTGTTACGTGACAGCCAGTTTGCTTTGGAGGTGAATTCAAACTCATCTGAATCTGAAGTTGAGCTGACTGATAAACCTCAAAAACCGAAAGATTCATTTTCTTGGCCAAAGTGGACTGTTGAAGTTGGTGAAGTTGATGTCGTAAATAACAGTGTGAGCATTCTTCAAAATGGAAAACAGCCCGTTAAAGGTGAATTTTCTACAGAAGCCCTTTCAGTTATAGATTTGAACTTTAAGGCTGAATCTATTCTACTTTCTAAAGAAGAAGACCTCAGTTTTACTCTTAATAATTTTCAATTTAAGGAAGAAAGTGGAATTGAAGTAAGGGAATTTAAAGTAAACGCAATCTTAAATTCAAAAGAAATCAGACTCAATGAGTTGAGATTTAAAGTCAATACAAGTTTAGTTTATGCGGACTTGAATTTGAATTACGCTTCAATCCAAGCCTTAATTGACGATCCCTTGCAATCTACTTTTGATCTTGTAGTTTCCGATTTGCAATTACATGTTGCAGATGCTTATGTGTTTTTACCAGAATTGAAATCCAATGCCCAAATCAACGCACTAGCCAGTCACAATTTTAAAGGAAATTTTAAAGCGAAGGGGAGTCCAAAGTCGATGGCTATTTCAACTTTTGACCTTAACTGGGGAAAGGATACGCGATTGAAGCTATCGGGAACATTAGAAAATGTAACGGATAGTAATCCATTGAGTTTCAATTTTGAAAGGTATACGGCACATTCTTCTCGAGCTGATATGTCTAAATTCATTTCAGCTAAAGAGTTAGGAATTTCAATCCCAAAAACTATTAACGTAAAGGGGAGCTTAAAAAAAGAAGCTATAGGATTCTCGACAAGCAGTGAATTGGAAATTCCAGAAGGAATTGTCAAACTCAATGGTAATTTCCAAAGTGAGCCCCTTTTAAAATATGCAATAGATCTAGAGGTTAACTCTTTAAAGCTTGGTGAATTATTTCAAAATCCAGAAGTGGGCAATCTTTCTTTAAGGTTATCTTCTAAAGGAGAAGGTGAATCTATCAACGATCTTTCTGCGGAGTTAACCTCTACTATTGACAGCCTCCGCTGGAACACGTACACCTTTTCAGGACTACAAATCGAAGGGGCGCTTAAAAAGGGTAAAGGTGATGTGAAATTTGATTACAGTGATGAAAATATTCAAATGGAGTTGGTTTCGGAGTTAGAATTGGACTCCGTTTCTTCAAAAGTTGATCTTATCTTTGATTTAAAGGGAATAAGAACTCAAAATCTGGGGCTAACAGATAAGGACTTAAAAGCAAAAGTTTTAGCCAATCTTCAATTTGAAGGAAATTCTACCCAATTTGAATTTGATGCTCAATTGAAAGAGGGCCTAGTTGTTTATGACCAAAAGCCATACTATTTAGGGAAATTTGATTTTACATCTAAAGTGGATGCTACAAAAACGACTACAGCTATATCAAGTGAATTCTTAAATGGAAGTTTAGAGGGCAATGCAAGTGTAAATCGAATTTCAAAAGCATTGGGACATCATTTTGAACGCTATGCTAACGACTCCTTAGTCATAGAGAACCCAAAAAAACCTGTAATACTGAAACTTAACCTGTCTTTTATAGAGTCCCCCATACTCTCTGATATATTTCTAGAAGGTATTCAGAAAATGGACACCTTGAGATCTACTATTAATTTTAACGAGAGCAGCGAGAAATTATCTGTCAATCTGAATTTGCCCTATATCAATTATCAGGGGAATGAAATTCATGGACTTATTTTTGATTTTAATTCAGAAGAAACGACCGCTGAATTTAATTTAGGCTTTGATCATATTCTTGCAGGGCCAATAGACATAGCTACAACTGATATTTCAGGTCAATTTTTGAATAAAAAATTGAATGTAGACCTTAAGGCCTTTAAAGATGAAAAAGAATTTTTCAATTCTACAGTGCATATCGATTTTGAAGAGAATGGCCTTTACCGTTTGTATGTGTCTCCAGAAAACTTGATATTGAATGGATCTTCATGGTCTATACTAGAAAATAATGAAATCGTTTATCAACCAAACCGTTTAAAAATAAGTGATTTTAAGCTGAGTAGAGAGGTACAAGAAATTGTCATCGGCGATAATTTTGATGAGGAAAGAACCCATGTCGGAATTGATTTTAAAAATTTTAAATTGTCTAGTATCACTAGCTATTTAAATCCAGACGAATCTTTGGCTAGCGGGGAGTTGAGTGGCAATTTTATTATCATTGAGCCATTTACGTCTAAAGGCCTGCTTTCTAACTTAAAAATTGAAGACCTTAAGGTCGTTCAAGTTCCGATAGGGAATTTTAAACTTCAGGCGGAAGCAAGGTCTGAAGACGATTATGAGCTTAATGTCAGCTTAAAGGATGGTGGTATAGATTTTAATATGGACGGTTTTTATCATACTAATATTAAGGAGTCTAATGTTGACTTTGATTTTGTTCTCAATACACTCGAACTTAATAGTCTGGAACAATTTGCTCCAGACTATTTGAAAGATACAGAGGGGGAAGTTAAAGGAGAGTTCAAGATCAATGGTAAACTAGATCATATAAACTATACTGGTTTCTTAGCCTTTAAAGATGCTCGATTCAATCCCAAGACATTGAATACTATATTCAAGCTCAAAGATGAAAGAATTGATCTTAAGAAGGGTGAAGTGAGTCTATCCAACTTCACCATTCAGGATGAAGATGGGAATAAATTTACAGTCAATGGCAGTATGGGCTTGGAAGAGTTCACAAATCCAAAATTCAATTTAAGCTTTGATGCTAAGAATTTCCAAGTATTAGATTCTACTATAGAAGACAATAGTTTGTATTATGGGAAACTCATCTTTGACGCTTCTGCTAAGCTAAAAGGAGATTTGGAATTCCCTAAGATTGATTTAGATCTAAGGGTGAACGGAAAGTCGGATCTTACTTATAGTGTTCCAGAATCTCGTGCTAGTATAGAAGAACGAGAGGGTATAGTGATTTTTGTGAATAAAGAAAATCCAGATAATATTTTAACTCAGCAAAAGGAAAATGCTACGGATGCTGTTATTTCTGGAATTGAGTTAAATAGCACCATCAAAATACAGAAGAAATCTAAAGTGAAAGTCGTCATCAATAAAAGAACTGATGATAATATAAGCATAGAAGGTGGTGGTGATTTTAAATTTGATATTGCCAGAAATGGAAATATGAATCTAGTAGGAAAATATGAAGTTTCCAAAGGGAGCGTCGAACTTAACTTTTACAATGTTGTAAAGAGAAAATTTGAAATAGCTCCCTCAAGTTCTATCTCTTGGAGTGGGAATCCTTACAATGCGGATTTGAATTTAAGAGCTATTTACAATATCGAAACCTCTGCAAGTTCTTTAATGGCTTCACAAACTGCTGGAGAAAATGCATTCATACAAAATCGATACAAACAACAACTTCCATTTATGGTTTATATGGATGTGGGAGGAGAATTGATGTCGCCAGATTTATCTTTTCAACTAGACATGCCAGAGGAGAGTCAAGGTGCTATTAATGGATCTGTCTACGGTAAACTATCTCAAATCAACCAGCAAGACGATAAACTCAATAAACAGGTCTTCTCTTTATTGGTGCTTAATAAATTTTATCCAGAATCTGGGAGTGATGGAAGTCAAGGGGGTGTTGCATCCATGGCGAGAGATAATCTAAACCAAGCTTTGTCCGATCAACTCAATACCTTTTCTGATAAACTGATGGGTAATTCAGGTATAAATCTCAATTTTGATCTTACTAGTTATACAGATTATCAAGGCAGTGATGCCATGGGAAGAACCGACCTTGATGTTACAGCCCAAAAGAAATTATTTGATGAGAGACTTGTGGTGGAAGCAGGTAGCCAAATGAATGTGGAAGGTGGTCAAAGGCCCGGGGAAAGTCAAGCTGTTCTGGGAAATGTAAGTGTAGAGTATTTATTGACACAAGATGGGCGATGGAAATTACGAGGCTTCAGAAAAAGCGAGTATGAAAATGTTATTGATGGTCAAGTCTTCATAAGTGGTATTGCTCTCATTTTCACCAGAGAGTTTAACAAATTTAAAGTGCTTTGGGATAAAGCTTATAGGAAATCTTTAAAGGCAGAGTCTGTCAATAGGAAAAGAATAAAGAATAAAGAATAAAGAAGAAGAGGTTAAGGACCAAGAACCTAATAAACAGTAAAAATGACTATGCTTACAAAAAGATCAACACTATATTTATACCTTATTATTCTTGTCGTGTTGACGTCCTCATGTCGTCTTAATAAGTTTTTACCTCAAGATAAAACTTTGTTCACAGGAGCAGAGATAGAAGTCAATGCCGATGAGGTTAAGGAGATATCCGAATTAAAATCAAAGTTAAATTCAGCAATTAAGAGAAATGCTAACTCCTCGTTTTTAGGGAGGCGTCTAGGTCTTTATTATCATTTTAAAGCCCAAAAAGAAAACTCTGGTTTCATCAATAAATTTCTCGATAAACAGATAGGCGAAGTTCCTTATTATTTTGAATCTATTGATATTGATACAGATGAAAATATTCTTGCTAATCGATTGCAGAATAGTGGTTATTTTGGAAGTAAGGTGACGTCTTCTGTAGAAAGAGACTCTACAGATAGATCTATATCGGTGAAGTATAGTATTGATTTAGCAAAACCCTACCGAATGAAGTCTTACACACTTCAAAAGACTTTAGAGGATACCCTAACTATTTACAAGGACATTCAATCCTCATTACAAAGTTCTATTATAAAAGAAAATGGTCTTTTCGATTTGACTCTACTAAAGGCAGAGCGAGAACGGATAAATCAATATTTAAAGCAACGTGGGTATTATAATTTTAATTCAAATTTTTTAATTTTTGAAGCAGATACAAATCACTACGATCACCGAAAATTCGATTTATTTTTAAGGCTTAAAACTAAAGTTCCCAAAAAATCATTAGTTCCTTATAATGTCGATGAGGTAAATATCCACCCCAATCGTTTATTGTCTAGTGAAACAGAGACAAGGGATACCACAAATTATATGGGTTATAATTTTATTCAGGACAGCGTCTTTTTTAAACCAAAGCGGCTAGAGCCTTATGTTTTGATTGAGTTAAATAAAGCTTATAATCCCGAAACTTCCAAATATACCAGTAGGCGATTATCCTCTTTACAGACCTATAAATTTGTAAATATCAATTATACAGAAAAAGATACGCTTGAAAATAATGAGGGGAACAGGCATCTAAAAGCAGATATCTACTTATCTCCTTTGAATAAGAGATCATTAAGGTTAGAATTACAAGCGGTCACAAAGTCTAATAATTTTTCTGGACCAAACTTAAGTGTGGTGTACTCGAATAGAAATCTCTTTAAAGGAGGAGAACTATTACGATTATCTGCTAGTGGTGGATACGAGCAGCAATTTTTTGGTCGAACTGGTGATCAAGGATTAAGCAGTATCCAGCTAGGTCTAAATGCCTCAATTTTGTTTCCAAGATTAATTTTCCCGATAGATCTTAGTGAAAGTTTTGAATATGCTATTCCCAAAACCAAAGTCAGTTTTGGTCTGGATTATTTAAACAGGACTCAACTTTATACATTGAATTCTGTTTCCTCTTCCTTTGGTTACTTGTGGGAAGGGAACAGGTATGTCACCCACGAGTTAAGACCTCTTACTATTCAATATGTGAGCTTGGGGGAAACCTCTGCTGAATTTGATCAAATCTTAGATGAAAATCCATTTTTGAGACGAAGTTTTGATCAGCAATTTATTGCAGGGTTAACCTATAACTTCACTTACGATGAGATCGTAGACCAATCTAAAAGTGGAGGTCTTTATTTCAGGGCAAATTACGATATGGCAGGTAATGCTTTAAACTTTGTAGGATCTGAAAATGACCAAAGACAAAATATTTTCCTAGGTTTGGAATATGCGCATTACCTCAAAGCCGATATAGAATTCAGATACCATTTAAAGTTAGATAATAATCGTCAAAAATTGGTCGCTAGAATTTTTGGAGGAGTCGGTCAACCGCTAGGAACTACAGAGTCACTCCCTTTTGTAAAACAATATTTTTCGGGAGGTCCTTATAGTGTAAGAGCTTTTAGAATTCGCTCGTTAGGACCAGGAACCTATTCTCCAGAGGATGGATCTAACTCTTTTTTCGATCAATCTGGAGATATTAAATTGGAAGCCAATTTGGAATATAGGTTTCCTATAACTGAATTTCTTAACGCTGCCTTTTTTGCAGATGCAGGAAACGTATGGCTTATGCAGGACAATGAAGCTATCCCGGGAGGAAGGTTTTCTTCAAGTTTCATGAATGAGTTGGGAGCTGGAATAGGCTTTGGATTAAGAGTAGACATCCAAGGCTTTGTAATAAGGCTAGATTTGGCCTCTCCAATAAAAGAACCCTCTACATCTTGGAATTTTGAGTCTTCAAGCCCCGTTCTCAATTTTGCTATAGGATACCCTTTTTAAAAAACTAAAGTTAATACTGTTCCTGATCGCTAGGAAACTTTGCAGCCTTTACATCGCTGTTATACTGTTGGATAGCGTCTGTCATTACCGTATTTAAATCGGCATAGCGACGTAAGAATCGAGGGTTGAATTCTTTATTCATCCCCAGCATATCATGAAGAACGAGAACCTGGCCATCTACTCCAGCTCCAGCACCAATGCCTATAACAGGAACTTGAACACTTTTAGCAACTTCTTCAGCTAACTTGGCAGGAACTTTTTCAAGAACTATTGCAAAACAACCTATTTTTTCAAGCATTAAAGCATCTTCTTTTAGTTGTTGCGCTTCATACTCTTCTTTAGCTCTTACGGTATAAGCACCAAATTTATAAATAGATTGAGGTGTTAATCCAAGATGTCCCATCACAGGAACCCCAGCTTTTAAAATGCGTTTTATGGAATCTTTTATTTCACCACCTCCTTCCATCTTGACAGCATGGGCTCCACTTTCCTTCATAATTCTTATGGAGGAACGCAAAGCCTCTCTAGGATCACCTTGATAACTTCCGAAAGGAAGGTCTACGACTACCAAAGCTCTTTTAACTCCACGAATTACTCCAGAAGCATGATAGATCATTTGGTCTAAGGTTATGGGTAAAGTAGTCTCATGACCAGCCATCACATTAGAAGCAGAATCACCCACCAAAATTACATCGATTCCTGCCTGATCCACAATTTGGGCCATGGTAAAATCATAAGAAGTCAACATAGAAATTTTCTCAGCATTCGCTTTCATCTCTATTAAGGACTTTACAGTAATTCTCTTATATTGTTTTTTGGCTACTGACATAATTTTCATTTTATTTGGAAAGCAAAATTAGTTATTTTTAACCTTACGCTCAAACGATTTCTTAACTTGGTTTAAAACCTTTTACTTATGAATTATATTCTCTTTGACGATCATCTTCATCAACAGTTTTTACCCTTAACTTATACGAGACCAATATCAGAACTTCGTTTGGGAATTCATACCCTTAAAGAAAAATGGGAACACCACTTAAAGGCCTCAACTTCTTATAAAACAGAAGCCTATTTGGCCTCAAAATACACTGAACATCTAGAGGATGAAAACGTGTATATAAACTCTCGATATTTGCCTTCAGTTGCATTGTTAGCGGCTATTAAAAATCTTAAATTAGGTGAAGCTTTAAAGCACGAAGACATCGTTATAGCCTATTTATTGACTAAAGAGGGGAGTAATGATCTGTCAACTTTTATAGGCGTCCAAGTCGATTTTGATGTAGATTGTATTCAAACTGTTACGGACTTGTTTTCAAAAAACCATTCTGCAATACACTCAGATTTCAAATTAGTGACTGAAGGGAGAACGTCACAGCCTATACCGGATACGGTGACTTGCTTTAACAAAGAACAAATTTTTATAGAAGAAGGAGCAAAGCTTTATAATGGAACATTAAACGCTACTGAAGGTCCAATTTACATCGGTAAAAATGCAGAAGTAATGGAGAATTCAGCCATTAGAGGACCGTTTGCACTTTGTGAACAGTCCACTATAAAAATGGGGGCAAAAATGTATACAGGAACTACTGTAGGTCCACATTCAAAAGTAGGTGGGGAGGTAAGTAATTCAATGATTCTAGGCTATTCTAACAAAGGTCATGATGGATTTTTGGGCAATTCTGTTATTGGTGAATGGTGCAACCTCGGCGCGGATACCAACACCTCCAACCTCAAAAATAATTATACGACTGTTAAATTATGGGATCACCAAAATTCTAGGTTTAAAGACACTGGACTTCAGTTTTGTGGATTGATTATGGGAGACCATTCCAAGTGTAGTATCAATATGATGTTTAATACAGGAACTAGTGTTGGCGTGAGTGCCAATATTTTTGGATCCGGATTTCCACGTAATTTTATACCTAGTTTTAGTTGGGGCGGAAGTCAAGGAACCATGACTTATAAATTGGAGAAGGTGTTTGAAGTTGCAGAGTTAGTGATGCAGAGACGCGGCATACCCCTGTCTGAAATAGATAGAGGCATACTTGAGCATATTTTTATGTCCACTAAAACACATAGAAGAGATTAGTTTAGTTATTCTTTGGATAAATGAAGATTTTCTTAAACTGACAATTTGGATATAAGAGATTTACTCTCGCATCTTATTAATTTTATAAAACCATATGCACAAAGCATAAGATAGGTTATACTTTTTCTAATTAGCATCGGTCAATAGTAAATGAATAAAAAAATCAAATTTTTTTTAAGATTAAAGTATTCTAAAATTTTAGTAGATGCTGTAAAGGACTTCACGTCTAATGAGTCTTTGAGTTTTGCGGCAGGAACAGCATTTTACACCATTTTTAGTTTACCCGCTTTTCTTATTATTATCCTTAACCTTGGCGCAAGCCTATATCAAAGAGCGGAAATTAAAGAAGAGCTTTTTGCTCAAATCACCAATGTGGCAGGTGAGGAATCTAGGCAGACCTTGGAAAGTATATTAGAAAATTTTGCTCTAAATTCAGATAGTAAGATATCTGCGACTGTAGCGATCTTACTACTCGTTTTTAGTGCAACTACTGTTTTTATAAGCCTTCAAAAAGCCATTAATCATATTTGGCATATCAAACCAAAACCAAACAGAAGTTGGTTAAAACTTGCCATCGATAGGCTTTTAAGTTTTTCTGTTGTGCTTGCTATAGGTTTTATACTGGTTGTTTCGCTTGTTTTGGATGCCATAGTGTCCTATACGTTTGGAAAATTAGATACTGTTTTTCCTGACTTTAATCTTGAATTGATTTCTATTGTTCAAATTATAACATCTCAACTTATTCTTATTATCATTTTTGCATTGATGTATAAAATCCTACCAGATGCTAATGTTCGATGGAAAGATACTTGGACTGGCGCTATCATAACAGCAGTCTTATTTATTGTTGGGAAATTCTTTATAGGCCTATATATGAGTACAAACGACCTCAGTTCTACTTATGGCGCAGCGGGTTCCCTAGTTATCCTTCTTATTTGGGTGTATTATTCAGTGGTCATTTTTCTATTTGGAGCTCAAATTACCTATTATGTAGCAGAACAAATAGGTGGGGGAGTGATAGCTAAAGCTCAGGCTGTAAAAGTTAAAGAAATAGAAGTCGAAGATTAATCTTTAAAATCTTTCCCTAAACTTTTGGTTATCAAAAAATTGCTGTATTTTTGCAAGCCTTTTCAGTGCAATACAGGAAACATTTAAAAGGTTGATTTTAAACAATTTAATCTCTTCTGCGAGTTTGCTTGAGTTTCCTGGACGAACAGAATACAAATTTTTAATCAGCATATGGCTGAAGATAGACAAACTAACGAGCAACAATCTGTTGCAGATTCAGACGAGCAAACTCAAAACGTAGCTCCTTCTGAACAACAAGTAAATCCAAAACAATTTCTTGAAGATTTCAATTGGCATAAATACGAAGAAGGTATTGATGAGGTTGATGACGAGCAATTGATGGAATTCGAAAAATTGGTTGAGGAAAACTTTGTAGACACTTTACACAACGAAGTTGTTGATGGAACAGTCGTCCACTTAACCGACCAAGATGCTATTATTGACATCAATGCAAAAAGTGAAGGTGTAATTTCTCTTAATGAGTTCCGTTACAATCCAGATCTTAAAATTGGTGACAAAGTAGATGTTCTTATCGATATTAAAGAAGATGCAGAAGGTCAACTTATTCTGTCTCACAGAAAAGCGAGAGTTATTCGTGCTTGGGAGCGTGTTAATAAAGCTCAAGAAGACGGTACTATCGTAAATGGTTTAGTCAAATGTAGAACTAAAGGTGGAATGATTGTCGATGTTTTTGGCATCGAAGCGTTTTTACCAGGTTCTCAAATTGATGTTAAGCCTATTCGTGATTATGACGCTTATGTAGGAAAGAGCATGGAATTCAAGGTGGTTAAGATTAACCATGAATTCAAAAATGTTGTTGTTTCTCACAAAGCGCTTATCGAAGCCGATATTGAAGAGCAGAAGAAAGAAATCATCGGTCAACTAGAAAAAGGACAAGTACTAGAAGGTGTTGTGAAAAACATCACTTCTTACGGAGTCTTTGTCGATCTTGGTGGTGTTGATGGATTGGTCCACATTACAGACTTATCATGGTCTAGAATCAATCATCCAAACGAGGTGGTTGAACTTGATCAAAAATTAAATGTTGTTATTCTTGATTTTGATGAAGATAAAACAAGAATTCAATTAGGTTTAAAACAATTACATAAACATCCATGGGATGCCCTTGATGAAGGTCTGAAAATAGGTGATGTTGTAAATGGAACTGTAACTGTAATCGCAGATTATGGTGCATTTATCGAAGTTGAAGAAGGTGTTGAAGGTTTAATCCACGTTTCAGAAATGTCTTGGAGTACTCACTTAAGATCAGCTCAAGATTTTGTAAAAGTTGGTGACAAAGTAGAAGCTAAAATCCTTACTCTCGATAGAGAAGACAGAAAAATGTCATTGGGTATCAAGCAACTAACGCCAGATCCATGGACAGACATTACTACTAAATATCCTGTAGGTTCCAAGCATGTTGGACAAGTAAGAAACTTCACAAACTTTGGAGTTTTTGTTGAACTTGAAGAAGGAATTGATGGGTTAATTTATATTTCTGATTTGTCTTGGACTAAGAAAATTAAGCATCCATCAGAATTCTGTAAAGTTGGAGATCAACTTAATGTTGTTGTCTTAGAATTAGATGTTGATGGACGTAAATTGAGTTTAGGACATAAACAAACCGAAACTAATCCTTGGGATAAATATTCTGACGAGTTTGCAGTAGGGTCTAAACATACAGCATCTGTTACAGATCTTGTAGATAAAGGGGCTACAGTAGAGTTTAACGAAGATGTGACCGCATTTGTACCACAACGTTACCTCGAGAAAGAAGATGGAACGAAACTGGCAAAAGGTGAATCTGCAGAATTTATCGTAATTGAATTCAATAAAGAATTCAAACGTGTTGTAGCTTCCCATACATCAGTCTTTAAGGAAGAAGAAGCTCAGATTGTGAAGAAGGCTGCTAAGAAGTCTGAAGATGAATCTAAAAAAACTACTTTCGGAGATGCTAATGCTGAATTACAAGCATTAAAAGATAGAATGGAAAACAAATAATTAAAAGTTTGTTACATACTTAATTAAGCCTGCTCTTTTCGAGCAGGCTTTTTTTTGCTTAGGGTTAAATTTTTTTAAATTTAAATTCAACTTTTATCATTTTCTTTATATTACATAAAAACAGAATTATGTACGAATTGAACACATCATCTTTAGAAAAGTCAAAGGCAATTAAACTATCCTACAGCGATTATGGGAAAGGGCAGCCTATCATTCTTATTCATGGTTGGCCATTAAACCAAAAGATGTGGGAATACCAGGTTGAAGTTCTTGTCCATTCCGGCTATAGAGTTTTAACTTACGATCGAAGAGGCTTTGGACAAAGCTCTAAGCCTTGGGAGAACTACGATTATGATTCTCTCGCTAAAGACTTAAAGGATTTGATAGAAACTCTTAAACTTAAAGACGTTATACTCGTCGGGTTTTCTATGGGTGGAGGAGAGGTCGCCAGGTATATTGGTAATTATGGTACTTCATCTATCGCCAAAGCTATCCTTGTTTCTGCTGTTACACCATTTATGATGGATACCGAAGATAATAAAGGTGTCGATAGCTCTGTTTTTGAAGGAATGAAAGAAGGAATATTTAAAGATAGACCTCAATTCTTCAAAGACTTCGGTAAAAATTTCTATAATTACGAAGCCTTTAAAGGGGATAGAATAAGCGAAGCAATGCTAGAGTTTACTTGGAATTTAGCCATGCAAGGTACACGAAAAGCTACTTTGGATTGCGTAGATAGTTTTGGTAAAACAGATTTTAGAGAAGATTGTAAAAAATTTGATATTCCAACCTTACTTGTTCATGGAGATGCAGATCAAATAGTTCCTATTGAAGTTTCTGCTGAAAGAGCTAAAGGTTTGATTTCTGATGCTCAACTAAAGGTTATAAAAGAGGCCCCACATGGCCTTGTGGTCACTCATCATTCTGAGTTCAATTCAATTCTGCTTAATTTTCTTAAAGGAGAGTAAAGCTAACTTACAATAGAATCACAAAAAATGCCGCTAATAGTGCGGCTTTTTTTGTGAATTAAAATTTGAAATTTGCGTTCTGGTTTTGGTTTTAAGAGTTTTGAAAATCTTACTTTACATCGTGTAAATCTAGGAATGGATACATTCCTCATATAAGAATTGTTGACCTTATATCCTTTTGTCATTCCGACAGAGAAGCTTTTTTTGCTTCGACGAGGAATCTCCGTTTTTTGGCAGGAGATATTCATTAGTCACCCTAAAAAGCACTTTATGAATAATAGTTTTTCTTCAGAATTGTAAAAGGGAATAGATTTGAAGGATAAATGTTAAAAATTTTAATAATCTTTAGTTTTTACTTAACTTTATTTAAAATCAATTAATTATGAAATAAAAACTACTTTTCCCTATAAAATTAAACTTGCTGCTTTTTTTACTTACAACTAGTATTTATCTTAATGCTCAAGGTCTCAAAGAGTATTATATCAAGGAAAAAACAGATGATGCTTTATCTTCTCAAAGTAAATTTCTAAATACTGATGGCTCTTTAGTTTTATGCTTTTATGGTACTGCTTATCAAAATTCTTTAGATCTTGAAGGCGATTTAATGTATTCAGGTCAAAATTTTGAAATTACACTAGATATTACCAAAACTTACAAACTTGAAATGATTGCTGAGAAAGAGGGGTTCAAAGATTATACGGATATTGTAGAGGAAGGTGTTCCTTTTGAAATCAAGAGTCTGTCTCCAAACTCTGCCACTCAAAATGTCCTAGTCAATTACCATGTCGCCAGTGATTCTTCATCCTATATAATGATAACTGATTTGAGTAATGCGCAATCCAACAATTACATATTATATTCAAATGCATCTGAACTCACTATTGACTTATCCAATTTTCAAGCTGGTACTTATGCCATCACTTTAGTGTCTGATGGTAATGTGATTGAATCTAAAAACCTCATTAAAAACTAATATTATGAAAATTCTTAGTCTTATATTATTTTGTCTTTTATTAAATTCATTTCAACTCAAAGCCCAAACCGCAGAAATTCTCGATAATATTTGGTATCTCGAAAAAGTAGTGATAGATCAGGTCGATTATTTAACACCTGATAATGAAGAAATAAATCATATCACATTAGAGTTTGAAGTCGATTTTATTTATTCAGTTCCAATTCCATCTGGATGCTTTGGTTATGCTGGTGAAATTTTATTTGAAAATAATTCTAATTCATTTTCAACTGATGATGCTTCATCTACATTCCCTGAATGCTCACTTCAAGAAAATGCAGAGTTTTACATAAAGTATATAGAAGAATTCTATTGGTTTGAGTCTGGTAATGCTACTCAAATTTTTTTTTATGAAATCACTGAAGAATCTTCTAATCTTAAAAAACTCATTATCACAAACACCAATGACGATCAAGCGGTGTATTATTCAGAAACCTTATCTACGAATGATGTCAATGGTTTTGGTTCGGTACAACTTTATCCTAATCCAGCGGCTTCCCACTTCTCTGTAGAAAGTCAGCTCGTCTTACAACAAATTAGAGTGTATAATGAATTGGGGCAAGTGGTGCTTGAGTTCTTTCCAAAGGCCTCTAAAACTAGCTATGACATTTCAATACTTGCTAAAGGGATTTACTTTGTTGAATTGTCATCATCTGAAGGTAAGAAAACGCTTAAGAAACTGATTAAAAACTAATACAACAGAATATAGTACAATCAAAAAAAGCCACTAACTAGCGGCTTTTTTTTATGCTTAACGTTCAGATTTTGGTTTTAAGAGTTCTGGAAATCTCACTTTAAATCTTGTAAACCTAGGGACAGACACATTTCTGATGTAAGGATTGTTGGGGTTATTGACTTTATAATCCTGATGGTAGTCTTCTGCCATCCAAAATTTGTCAAAGGCCATAACTTCAGCCGCTATGGGTTTGTTGTAGTCTTTGGAAAGAGATTTGATTTTAGTATCAATAATCGCTTTTTGATCCTCGTTTTGATAGAAAATAATAGAACGGTATTGCGATCCAATATCAGGGCCTTGTCCATTTTGCTGTGTCACATTTTGAGATCCAAAATACACATCTACAAGAGTTTCAAAGGCTACCACTTTTGGATCATAAATAACCTCTATAGCTTCAGCATGACCAGTTCTCCCCGTATTGCTAGACTCGTAGGTTGGGTTTTTAGTAGTCCCTCCCGAATATCCAGAAAATACTTCCTCTACACCATTTACGCTCTCATAAAGGGTTTCTACACACCAAAAGCAACCGCTTGCAAAGTAAGCTCTATCAAAAGTATCATCAGAAAAACTTTCTGAAGTCAGTTTACTTGTTGTTTGAGAATTCTGAGCTTTTCCACAGCTCACAAATAGAATGGAAATAAGAATTAAACTATAAAATGATTTCATTTTTTTTGTTCCAAAAATAGGGTTTATAACTAGGATTTTTTTTAAGGTCTCGTTAAATTTTGACATAAAAAAAGCCCAAGATATACTTGGGCTTTATGATATAAGGCAAATTTTAAATTACGACAATTTTGTAAACATCTTTTGCATTTTCTCCTCTTCTTCTCTAGCCAATTCCTGATCTACAAGAATTCTTCCACTGTGTTCATCGATAATTACTTTACGTCTAGCAGCAATTTCAACTTGAACTTGTGGGGGGATAGTAAAGAAAGAACCACCAGAGGCCCCTCTTTGTATGGTCACGACAGCCATACCGTTTTTGACATTTTTTCGAATCCTAGTATAGGCTTTTACCAAGCGCTCTTCGATGTCTTTCTTAAACTTATCTGATTTTAATGCAAGAGCATCTTCTTCTTTTTCAGTTTCTTTTAAGATATTGTCTAACTCAGATTTTTTGTGGTCTAAGTGATTTTGTCTTTCTGCTAATTTTTCTTTAGCGTCTTGAATCACAACTGTTTTATGTTCTATTTGAGCATAGAATTCTTTGATGTGTTTTTGAGCCAATTCAATTTCTAATTCTTGAAATTCAACTTCTTTAGTCAATGCATCAAACTCCCGGTTGTTTCTCACGTTGTCCTGCTGTCCTTTGTATTTTTTGATCATAGCTTCAGCTTCTACGATGGACAGTTTCCTATCTTTTATTTTTTCTTCTGTAATCTCAAGATCAGATTCTAGCTTTTCAATCCTTTTGGTAAGTCCAGCAACTTCATCTTCCAAATCTTCAACTTCAAGAGGTAATTCTCCTCGCATATTTCTAATCTCGTCAATACGTGAGTCTATTAACTGTAAATCATATAAAGCTCTCAATTTCTGCTCTACTGTAACCTCTTTTTTCTTAGCCATAATCAAAAATATTGAATCGGGTTGGTATTGTTATTTGATAAAACGAGTGCAAAATTAGCAAATTTTTCCGTAAGATAAGCATGTATTAATTCTTTTGTAAACTGCTCGCTTTCATAATGCCCAATATCTGCTAAAATGATGCTATTTTCAGCTTTGTAGAAGTCGTGATATTTTAAATCTGCAGTGATGTAAAGGTCCGCTTTCGCTGTTTTAGCTTGATCAATAGCAAAAGCTCCGCTACCGCCTAAAACCGCAATGCGTTTTATATCTTTAGAAATGAACTGGGAATGACGTATGGTTGTGGTCTTGAATACAGACTTCACATGCCTTAGAGCTTCCTCGGCAGTTTTAGCTATCTCAAATTCACCTATCATACCTATCCCTCTCTGTTGATCTACGTTTTCTAAAGTTTCAATTTCATGGGCGACTTCTTCATAAGGATGACTCTTGAAAAGAGCTTTTAAGAGAGAAGATTCAAGATGAGATGAAAATATCATATTAATTTGGACTTCTTCTTCAAATTGTGTGACTCCAGGTGTTCCAATTGTTGGATTGGAATCTTCATTTCCATTAAAAGTACCAATCCCGTTTATATTAAAACTGCAGTAGTTGTAATTTCCTATATTACCGCCGCCAGCGTCAAATAAGGCATGTCTTACGACTTCTGCATTTGCTTTTGGGACATAGGTGGTGAGTTTTTTGATTGTTTTGGATTTTGGAATTAAGATCGAAGTGTTTATCAATCCAAGTTTTTCACACATCATGCCATTCACCCCATTATAAACATTGTCTAAAGCAGTATGCATGGCATATATAGCGATATCATTTTTTATAGCTTTGTGGACTACACGCTCTACATAGTTTTTACGGTTCAACTTCTTTAAGCCCGAAAAAATAATAGGATGAAAACTAATAATCAAGTTGCATTTTTTCTCAATAGCTTCATCAACTATAGTTTCAAGCGTGTCTAGAGTGACTAAAACACCGGTCACCACTGTAGTGAACTCTCCTATAAGAAGGCCTGTGTTATCAAAATCTTCAGCATAGTAAGAAGGGGCTAGTTCTTCTAAAGCATTCGTAAAATCTTTTACAATCATATGAAATTTATTTAATGTCTAAATTTAAAAATTATAATTTTGCAATCATGAAATACTTTAGATATTTCCTTTTTCCATTATCTGTCCTTTACGGCTGTATTTTATCTAGTCGTAATTTTTTATATAATTATAGTTTTTTAAAGTCGAAGTCTTATTCGGTTCCTGTTATCTGCGTGGGAAACCTAAATACAGGAGGCACAGGGAAAACGCCAATGATTGAGCTCTTAGTAAGGATCTTAGGCGAAGATTATAGCTTAGCAACCTTAAGTCGAGGGTATAAGAGGACTACTAAGGGATTTATAGAGGTTAACACTAATCATTCTTCACTGGACGTTGGTGACGAACCATTGCAATTCAAAAAAAACTTCCCAGACTTAAAGGTAGCCGTTGATGGTGATCGGCAGAGAGGAATTTCCAATTTGATAAGCGCTTATCCAAACCTGGAGATGATTCTTCTGGATGATGCCTTTCAACATAGAAAAGTCAAACCAGACTTTTCTATAGTCCTCACCACTTATAAGGATCTTTACGTGAGAGACTTTGTACTTCCCACAGGAAATTTAAGAGAGTTTCAAACGGGTGCAAAACGAGCGGACATGATCATAGTCACTAAGTGTCCAAAGGATTTAAGTAAAACAGAGCAAAAAGATATTGCTTTGCAGTTGAGGCCTAAGCCTTATCAAAAGTTGTTATTTTCTTCAATTTACTATTCTGAATTTGTAACGAATACACTTCAAAAAATAGATGTCAATAGTTTTAATAATTTCACTCTTGTGACCGGTATTGCTAATCCAAGCCCTTTAGTGCGTCATTTAAAAGCTTTGGATAAAGAGTTTAGCCATGAAAAATTCCCAGACCATCATGAATTTTCTGTTACGGAAATACAAAGACTTCAAAAATCACCTTTACTATTGACAACCCAAAAAGACTATATGAGGTTAAAAACTGAGTTCTCACCTGAGAAATTATTCTATCTACCAATTGAATCTCGTATCCTAGATCATCCAGATTCACTGAAATTAAATATAGAAAAGCAACTCTTTGAAAATTTGGAATAGATAGTTACAAACATTTCGAATATTTGCTTGTTTAATAGATTCTTTTATTTAAATTTGCCATCTGAATTAATTTAGTAAAGACGATACGATGAGAAAAGGAATACATCCAGAAAATTATAGAATAGTAGCGTTTAAAGATATGTCCAATGAAGATGTGTTTTTAACAAAATCTACAGCTCAAACCAAAGAAACTCTAGAAGTTGATGGGCAAGAATATCCTCTTATAAAACTTGAAATTTCAAGATCATCACACCCCTTTTATACTGGCAAAACAAAACTTGTTGATAGTGCGGGTCGTATTGATAAGTTTAAAAGCAAATACAAGAAATTCAAAAAAGAAGATAAAAAGGCATAACCCTTTTTTGGTATATAATAAAAACCTTCAATGCAAATTGGAGGTTTTTTTTTGTTTTTAAATTCTAATGACAATAAAGTAAAAAAAGCCTCAAGAATTTATTTCTTGAG
>NZ_PJBS01000064.1 GCF_002836055.1 Psychroflexus sp. MES1-P1E | reverse complement strand
TCATGCCCCCTTTATGACGGTTGCCACGTAGCCAGTAATTAGGTGTCCGCTACACTCTTCCCTACAGCCTCGATATGTGTAGGTTTCGACAACAACTTGCCTTTTCGTCACTTCATCGGTAGGTTCGCTTTCGCTCATCTCTTTTATTCACACCTGACTGTTTATACAGCCTTTTCTCCTATCGCTTCATGCGCCTTAGTTACCCAAAGTACATCATAGAAGTGGTTTGATTAGTTCTCCTAAAAAACCTAATCGGAAGACCT
>NZ_PJBS01000063.1 GCF_002836055.1 Psychroflexus sp. MES1-P1E | reverse complement strand
TGGCAAATCGTTTTTAATTCCAGTAAAGAACTAATTGTCAATTCGGATTCAAAATTTTCTTTAAATACGACAAATATTCTTTTCTGTTTTTCGATACTCGCTAAATAGTAACGATTAGCTAAATAACTCCTCAAATCTTTCAACCAATCATTTTTCGGATAGTTTATTAAGATAATGACAGAATTTTGATAATTATATTTTTCAGCGTAAATATTTATATGGAAAATATCCTTAAAAATTTCGGTTTTCGAGGAACTGGGATTTGT
>NZ_PJBS01000062.1 GCF_002836055.1 Psychroflexus sp. MES1-P1E | reverse complement strand
AGAATCACGAAATCAGATACAACTTTTCCCCTCTTCTATTGATGAGATGATATCTGAAGACAACACCGTTAGAGCTATTGATATTTTTGTAAATAGTTTGAATCTTGAAACACTTGACTTTAACCTCAGACTTAAAGAAGGGCGCCCTCCTTATAACCCAGCAGATTTGCTAAAGCTTTTCATTTATGGATATATGAATCGTATGCGTTCATCGCGCCAACTGGAAAAAGAATGCTATCGTAATATTGAACTTATCTGGCTTCTCAAATCTCTTAAACCAGA
>NZ_PJBS01000061.1 GCF_002836055.1 Psychroflexus sp. MES1-P1E | reverse complement strand
ATACCATTTCTGATAAAAAATTCCCAATAGCGTTATCGTCAACTAACAGTATGTTTGTCTCAGTCATAACCCAAATATATTTTAAATGTTGTGCCTTTATTTATTTCGCTGGTCACCTCAATGTTTCCTCCATGTGATTCTACAAGTGAATTGACAATGTAAAGTCCGACTCCTCTACCTTCGATGTGTGTATGCATCCGTTTGAAGAGTCTAAATATATTGTCCGTTGAACTATCTAAGTCCATACCAAGGCCATTGTCTTTGATAATAAGATAATAACCT
>NZ_PJBS01000060.1 GCF_002836055.1 Psychroflexus sp. MES1-P1E | reverse complement strand
GTACCATTTCTGATAAAAAATTCCCAATAGCGTTATCGTCAACTAACAGTATGTTTGTCTCAATCATAACCAAAATATATTTTAAATGTTGTGCCTTTATTTATTTCGCTGGTCACCTCAATGTTTCCTCCATGTGATTCTACAAGTGAATTGACAATGTAAAGCCCGACTCCTCTACCTTCGATGTGTGTATGCATCCGTTTGAAGAGTCTAAATATATTGTCCGTTGAACTATCTAAGTCCATACCAAGGCCATTGTCTTTGATAATAAGATAATAACCC
>NZ_PJBS01000059.1 GCF_002836055.1 Psychroflexus sp. MES1-P1E | reverse complement strand
GCAACTTGTCCTCTAAAGTTTTTATCTCTTTTTTAAGCTGTGTTAAATTGCGCTTTAAAGATCTTACAACTGCTTTACTTGGCTCTCCCAAAACAGCTTCTCCATGTAATTTATTTTTTAACATAGTGCTCTGTTTTGTATATACAGATAGTGCTCTGGTGATTTGAAGACATTCCATCTCCTCCTTTGTGTTGCCCTTCCACAGTTTTAGAGCTACCTTTTGAGCATACTCACAAATAAGTTTTGAATCGCTCTTATCTGTCTTGATTTTTGACAACTTCATCTGTAT
>NZ_PJBS01000058.1 GCF_002836055.1 Psychroflexus sp. MES1-P1E | reverse complement strand
GTATCAGGCTTTAAAAAGTTTGTAAAGCTCTTGGATATGAATAGCCATTGCGTGATGGAAGCAACAGGCTATTATCATTATCAACTGGCTTAGCATTTACTAGAATCTAGTCTTAAAGTATCGGTAGAAAATCCATTAGCGGTGAAACGCTTTATACAGATGAAGTTGTCAAAAATTAAGACCGATAAAAGCGATTCAAAACTTATTTGTGAGTATGCTAAAAAGGTAGATCTAAAACTGTGGAAGGGTAACACAAAGGAGGAGACGGAATGTCTTCAAATCACCAGAGCACT
>NZ_PJBS01000057.1 GCF_002836055.1 Psychroflexus sp. MES1-P1E | reverse complement strand
TTCTGCCAAGGCTGGAATTAGTGGTACTTCTGCACCTGTTGCTGATCCAGTAGCTCAAACAGTTGTAAATACAGATCCTATTGCAACACCAATCGTCGAGACAGCGGTGCCGACTGAAGGAAACTCCGAAATGTTAGACCTTATGCTAACTGTAGTTGCAGACAAAACAGGCTATCCTGCTGAAATGTTAGAACTAAGCATGGATATGGAAGCCGATTTAGGAATCGACTCGATCAAACGTGTGGAGATTTTTGGAGCGATTACTGAGCAATCAGATAAATTAACTGACATCAA
>NZ_PJBS01000056.1 GCF_002836055.1 Psychroflexus sp. MES1-P1E | reverse complement strand
TTATTATAAGGTCTACAGTCTCATAGCTCAGCTGGTTAGAGCGCTACACTGATAATGTAGAGGTCGGCAGTTCGAGTCTGCCTGAGACTACTTAAGTCGAAGGGAGTTTATCTGAGATTATTTTTTAGTCATATTGACAGGATGCATATAATGTAAACAGTCATAAAGACAATAGGCATCAACTTATAATATAAAACAAGTAGTATCTAATTGGTTTTAGATATTACAGCAATACCCCACCATCTACTTTATGTAAATGGTTTTTATTTATCCCCTTTTGGAGATTGATAAGGGGTTG
>NZ_PJBS01000055.1 GCF_002836055.1 Psychroflexus sp. MES1-P1E | reverse complement strand
TGTATATTTTGGAGCTAATTGTTCCATAAATGCTAAATCCCCTCTCTTTTCTACACAGATTTCGTACAGTTCTATGAGGCTTTTAGACCTCGATTTTAAGCGTTGCACTGAGCTTGTCGTAGTGTCGTTGAAACTCGCGTAGATAGTCCTTTCAAAAAATCATTTTTCTATGAATAAAGCTATTAAATATTTTGGAATTGACATTAGCCACTTGGTATTCGATGTCACGGATTCTGATGGCAATTACTATCAGTTTAAAAACAATCTTTCTGGCTCTAAAAAGTTTGTAAAGCTCTTGGATATGA
>NZ_PJBS01000151.1 GCF_002836055.1 Psychroflexus sp. MES1-P1E | reverse complement strand
TTTCACGAAAAGCAAACAAAGAAAAAAATGCAAAGAAGAAAATTAACTTTAATTGATTCTTTGCGGCCTTTGCGAAAAACTTAGCGCTCTTTGCGTGAAACTTTTTTAGAATTGAACTTCAATATATGACCAACACTAACAAATTTAAAATTGGCAATTATAAATTCTTAATTATTCCAACATCGGTTTTAAGACTTCCCACACTGTATGGGCTACTATTTTATGACCTTCAACTGTTGGGTGGATGCCATCACTTTGATTGAGTTCTGCAATACCGCCAACATCTTTTAAGATAAAAGGAATAAAGGCAAGATTATTGGCTTCGGCTAATTCAGAATATAACTGTCTGAATTCGGTAGTGTACTTTTGCCCCATGTTCGGAGGCAGTTGCATACCAGCAAGAATAATCTTTGTGTTCGGACTTTTTTCTTTTACGGTTTTTATAATCGCCTGAAGGTTAGCACGTGTTTCAGATAAAGGAACTCCCCGTAAGCCGTCATTTGCTCCAAGCTCCAATAGGAAAATATCGATATCTTGATTCAAGACCCAGTCAATTCGGCTTTTACCACCCGCTGATGTTTCTCCGCTTAAGCCTGAATTAACAACTATATATTTTAAATTTAAAGAATCAATTTTTTCTTGTAATACAGCAGGGAACGCATCATTACTATCCTCCAGTCCATAGCCAGCTGTAATGCTATCTCCAAAGCATAAGATGGTTTCAGTACTATTTTCTGAAGTCTCAGCGATTTGGGATGGCACGGTTTGTTCTGTTATTGTTTTTTCTTGTGTAGGTTTTTTCTTTTTATCACCACCACAACCCAAGATTAAAACCAGGGGAATAATATAACAAAGCCTTATGAGTTTCTGCATAGCGGAAGTTGGTAAGTTTAGATTCATTTGTTTATTTTGAGCCTTTGACATACGCTGTCATTTTAATTAAAATTATATGCCAAAGATATTGAAGATTACTGGTCTAAAAAAGACTTATTCCAGTGGTCACAAAGAATTAACGGTCTTGCAGAACATCTCTTTTGAGGTTGAAAAAGGACAAACTTTTTCTATTGTAGGACCTTCAGGAAGTGGAAAAACAACCTTACTAGGCTTGTGTGCAGGATTAGATAATCCAAATGCAGGAAGTGTGGAGTTATGTGGTCAGGATTTAAGTCACTTAAACGAAGACCAAAGGGCCCAATTACGGAATAAAGAAGTGGGTTTTATTTTTCAGAACTTTCAGCTGTTGCCAACTCTCACTGCTCTTGAAAATGTAAGTGTTCCCTTAGAATTACAAGGAGATAAAGCCGCAGCCAAAAAAAGTATGGTTTTATTGGAAAAAGTGGGTTTAGCCGACCGTTCATATCATTATCCATCTCAGCTTTCAGGAGGTGAACAGCAACGTGTTGCTCTAGCTAGAGCCTTTTCCAATGCGCCTTCTATTTTATTTGCAGATGAGCCTACAGGAAACTTAGATGAGGAAACCGGAGAAAAAGTGATTAAACTATTATTTGATTTGAACAAAGAAGCTGGAACAACGCTGGTGATTATTTCGCATGATTTAGAATTAGCTAACCGAACCCAGCAAATACTGCGTCTGAAAGGCGGTCAAGTGTTAACCAATCAACGCACAGAAGTTCTGTAAATTCACACCCCTTTCCTATGAATCAAAATACAAAATGGCTCTTTAAGATGGCATGGCGTGATGCCAAGGCAAGTAGAGTGCGTCTGCTTTTATTTATGGCCTCCATCATCTTAGGTATTGCTGCAGTGGTTTCCATACAATTGTTCAGCATTAATCTTAAAGACAATATTCAACTCCAATCTAAAGCCTTGATGGGTGCCGATTACATCATCGATAGTAGGAAACAACCTACGGAGCGAGCTCAAGCGATCATAGACTCCCTAAAACCCAATGCTTCTGAAGTTAACTTTGTATCGATGATTGCCTTTCCCAAAAGTGGAGGCACCAAACTGGTAAAGGTGCGTGCTTTAAAAGGTGACTTTCCTTTCTACGGCACGATCGATACCGAACCTGCCTCAGCAGCAAGTACTTATCAAGATTCAGGTGGAGCATTGGTGGATGCGACTTTATTGCTTCAGTTTGACATCCAACCAGGGGATTCTATAAAAGTAGGAGAACTCACCCTTCCTATTGCAGGCGCTTTAAAGGCTATTCCTGGGACTACGGCAATTTCAAGCTCTGTAGCTCCACCGGTAATTATTCCAAATCGGTTTGTTGAAAGCACTGAACTCCTTCAATTTGGCAGTCGCAAAGAGTATCAATTCTTTTACAAAGCGTCAGATACTTTAAATTTAAGTCAGTTTGAGGAGAAAATAAATCCCATGCTACAGGCAGAAAATTCCGATTTAGATACGCATACCAGCACTAGCGAACGTTTAGGAAACCGTTATGATAATGTAGGAAAATTCTTATATCTAGCAGCTTTTATAGCTTTGCTTTTAGGCTGTGTGGGTATCGCGAGTTCTGTTCATATTTATATCAAAGAAAAACTGAGAGCCATTGCCGTTTTAAAATGTATGGGAGCGTCTAGAAAGCAGAGCTTCCTTATCTTTTTAATTCAAATTGCGGGTATTGGTGTTGCTGGTGGGCTGGTGGGTTCGCTCATTGGGGTAGGACTTCAGGTTTTATTCCCTTATATTTTACAAGAGTTTCTTCCGTTTGCGGTTGAAATAAGCATCTCTTTCCAACCCATACTTATTGGTGTTTTTCTAGGGCTGTTTATGTCGGTTTTATTTGCGCTTTTGCCATTACTAAGAACCTGGTATGTATCTCCGTTAGAAGTGTTACGTATTGATGAAAAAACTTCTCAAGGTCCAAAAAAGGCGAGATTCTTTGTATTCGCTGGGATACTCGTATTTCTGTTTTTATTTTCATTCTGGTTACTCGAGGATATGCTCTATGCATTGGGTTTTGTTGGTGCTACACTAATTACATTTGTTGTTTTAGCGGGGACTGCTTTGTTGTGTATGAAACTCATTAGAACCTATTTCCCAAAACGCTGGGGGTTTATTTCACGCCAAAGTTTGCTAAATTTATTTAGGCCAAATAACCAGACCGTGGTGCTAGTGGTCGCGATTGGTTTAGGGACATTTTTGATCAGTACCTTATACTTTACCAAAGATATTTTATTGGCTAAAACCGATATCGAGCAATCTGTAGAAACTGCCAATATGATCATTTTAGATGTGCAAACTGATCAACGCGATGCTGTAGAACAACAACTTATTGGGAATGATTTGCCCACTCTTGACAACATTCCGCTGGTGACTATGCGAATGCAAAAAATTAAAGATCAACTGGTGAATAAGATACGGCAGGATTCCACGAGTCAGATTCGCGGTTGGATTTTAAACCATGAGTTTAGAACAACCTATCGTGACACCTTGATTGATTCAGAAGAAATTATAGAAGGGGAGTGGATTCCAGAGTTAAAGTCTGGAGATCCCGTGGAGATTTCTATTTCAGATAATCTTGCCGAAGATGCAAAATTAGGTGTTGGCGATGCCGTTGTTTTTAATGTGCAGGGTGTGCTTATGGAAACCACCGTGGGCAGTATTCGCAAGGTAGACTGGGGAAAAATTCAGCTTAATTTTAGTATTGTTTTTCCCAAAGGTGTTTTAGAAAAGGCCCCACAGTTTAATGTGATTACCACCGCTGTGCCAGATGAGGAAGCTTCAGCAAAATTACAAAGGGATTTGGTAGCGAAATTCCCTAATGTGTCGGTGATAGATTTGCGACAGGTATACACCTTATTGGAAGATATTCTAGATAAGATTTCTTGGATCATTAATTTTATGGCTTTCTTTAGTATTCTTACGGGCATTATCGTTTTGATAGGTTCTGTACGAACCAGTAAGTACCAACGTATTAAAGAAAGTGTTTTGCTGCGAACTTTAGGTGCGAAAAATACACAGATTTTAAAAATAACCGCTTTGGAATATCTGTTTTTAGGACTGCTGGGGAGTTTAGTTGGAATTTTGTTGGCTTTAGTGAGTAGCTTCTGTTTAGCGCTACTTGTTTTCAAGGAGCCCTTTGTGCCTTCCTTGATTCCCTTTTTAGTTTTCTTACCAGGGATTACCCTTTTGGTTTTGGTGATTGGCTTGAGCAATATTCAAACTGTCTTACGCAGTTCACCTTTGGAGGTTTTGCGAAAAGAAGGTTAGTAGTAGTTCCATTTAAGTACCGTAAACGTTTAACTTTGCTGAGATAATATAAATGTATGGTTAGAGTATCTGAGAATAAAAATGATTTTGCTTCCCTGCGGTTTATACCCCGTTTTTTAAGTAGAGTCTACCAAACTCACCCTGGTTTATTTATTGGGAACGTATTTTTAAGATTGCTTAAATCCCTTATTCCTATTACTTTACTCTGGGTAGGAAAGGAAATTATAGATGAGGTGATTCTCCGAGTCGATCTGGATACGTCCGATTTAAACAGATTGTATTGGTTGATCGGGATAGAATTGCTCTTAGCTATACTAAGTGACGTATTTAATCGGCTTATTTCCCTAACCGATGGACTTTTGGGTGATCTATACTCCAATGCATCGTCGATAGAACTGATTCAAAAAACCGCTAAAGTTGAACTGGCAAGTCTCGAAGATTCAGAGTTTTACGATAAGTTGGAGCGTGCTCGACAGCAAACCACCAGCCGAGTGTCTTTAATGTCTAACGTCTTGGCACAAATCCAAGATATTATCACAATAATATCGCTGGTTTCTGGATTGATTTATTTTTATCCTATTTTGATTGTGTTATTGGTCATCTCTATTATTCCGTCGTTTATTAATGAGCTGAAATATAGCCAGTCTAGTTATTCGCTTCAAAAGAGCTGGACTCCAGAACGTCGTGAGCTTGACTATATGCGTATGATTGGTGCGAGTGATGTCACCGCTAAAGAGATCAAGTTATTTGGTTTGGCTGATTTTATAAGCTCTACGTTTAAACGCATTTCCGATAAATACTACAAAGCCAATAAAAAGCTCTCCATTAAAAAAAGTCTGTGGGGGGGCGTTTTTCATATTTTAGGTGATTTAGCCTATTATGGCGCTTATGTCTTTATTGTTTTAAAAGCAGTTGCTGGCTTGGTAACCATCGGGGACTTAACTTTTTTGGCAGGTTCCTTTAGTCAGCTGCGAAACCAGCTGCAAACCGTGTTTTCTCGTTTTTCAAACATCACCCAAAGCGCCATGTATCTCCAGGATTATTTCGAATTTGTCGATATGGACTTTAGTAGTGATAATCCAGAGCAATATCGTGCAGCCCCTTCAGAATTTAACCACAGCATACATTTCGATAATGTGAGCTTTAGCTATCCACAGTCAGAGAAAATGGTATTGTCCTCACTGACGTTTGACTTGGAAAAAGGGGAGAAGCTGGCTTTAGTTGGAGAGAATGGAGCAGGAAAGACAACACTGATAAAACTTCTATTGCGGCTTTACGAACCTACTGGTGGTCAAATTTTAATGGATGGCGTACCGATTCGTGAATATAGAAAAGAAGACTATCAAAAAATGCTGGGAGCGATTTTTCAGGATTTTGTGAAGTATTACTTAACTGCTAAAATTAATATTGCGGTTGGGAACATTGACGAAGAGCATAATATTGATAAAATCAAAGACGCTGCAGTTCAAAGTCTCGCCAACGACGTGATTGAAAGTTTACCTATGGGTTATGATCAAGGCTTAGGCAGACGCTTTAAGAAAGGGGCAGAGCTCTCTGGTGGCCAATGGCAGAAAATTGCTTTGGCGAGAGCTTATATGTCGGATGCACCCATTATTATTTTGGATGAACCTACGTCTGCATTGGATGCCAGAGCAGAGTCTGAAGTTTTCCAGCGGTTTATAGGCTTAACCAAAGACCGGACTAGCATTATCATTTCCCATCGCTTTTCAACTGTGAGAATGGCAGATCGCATTTTGGTACTTCAAAACGGAAGTATTTTAGAACTGGGAACTCACAAAGAATTATTGGCCAATCCTAAACTTTATGCAGAACTGTTTGAACTTCAAGCAGAGGGGTACAGGGAATAAAGGGATTTCGCTTATTGTAGTGAACTTGGTTGCACTGACCAATTCAATATGATTTTGTCCTGCTGAATTTATTTCAGCATCTCAAGAAAAGTTTTTTGTTTGCTAGCTAACCTTTCTGAAGAACTGCGTTTCACCATCTACACTTTAATTAAAACGATCCTCACTTCCTCTATAATAATCCAACACCTTTACGCGCAATAAATAGTCGTACTTGGCATTTGCAAGGTTTACTTTTGCATTGTCTAAATTATTTTTACTGTTGATATAGTTTAAGAAATTAGAGACCCCATTTTTAAACCTAATGTCGTTTATCCGATAGGATTCTTTATAGGCCTCTACTTGATTTAAAAAGCTATCGTATCTTTTATAAACTGCTTTCATATCAAAATGAACTTGGGCAATGGCATTCTTAATATCCAAGTGTGTGCGTTCTAATTCTAACAAAGATTCTTCAACTCTAATTTTTTCTAAAGCCATATTATTCTTTGCTCTAAACCCATTGAAAAGCGGCACATTGACGGCAACACCAACAACGGTATTTAAATTATTATCGAGTTGATCCCTAAAACTGATGCTTTGAGCAGCAAAAGAGGTTTGTTCTGACATCACCATTAAATTCTGTCCATCTAAACTTATAAAATCACCTGTTTCCACAACAAGAGTCCCTATAGAATTGAATAGCTGCGCTGCACTAGAATAATTGGTATTTATTCCACCAAAAAGAGAAATTTCTGGTGTAAACTGAGATTTAGCGATACTTACTCCTTTTTCTGAAGCTTCAATGCGCAATTCACCTGCTTTAAAGATGGCTAAGTTTTGGATAGCTTGGGTGTATACTTCATCAGCAGATAAGCTATATTCTTCAAAATCTAGTATAAGTCTTTTTGTGTCAAAATGGATAGCTTCATCTACATTCAATAATCGAACTAAATTTAATTTTGCATTATTCAAACTAGACTCAGATACTAAAATACTGGTTTCATCACTAGATACTTGCCCTATTATATCTGCATAATCTGCTGGATTTCCAGATTCGTTTTTATAAAAGCCTTCTTGTATGCTGAGCTGTTGCTGAGTCGTTTCTAATCTTACTTTAGTTAATTGTAAAACATCTCGGGCATTTAAAACTTGAAGATAGGCTAGGGTGACATTTAAAATCAAATCCTGTTCTGCAGCTTCAATTTCTAGTTCTGAAGCTTTTTTGTTGAGTCGGTTTTGTTTAGCGGTATTCAATAATCGAAAACCATTGAAAATGGTAATATCCAAACTCAATCTCGCGTTCGAAAATGTTAATTCCTGAGTTATAAAATCATTGGTAAATGGGTCTATACTTCTACCATCATTAACTCCTAAGTTAAAATCGCCATTCAGACGAGGTAATAAATTTGCCTTTGATCGTTGATAGTTTACTTTCTCAGAATTGGCTACCAAATTAGTAGATTTCAAATCGAGGTTATTCTTTAAGGCTATAGAAATACATTCATCTAACGAATAACTTGTATTTGTTTCATTTTGAGTATATCCTGCCAGTCCCATAATATATAGGATAGTGTACAATATGATTTTAGATTTCATAATTTTATGTTTTGTTTATTTTTGAATGATAAATAGCCTGTATTCAATTGTAGTCTTCGACTTTGACCGAGGTACTGATTACTCATTTTTAATAGGCTAATGTTTGGTTACGATTAACGTATAGCGTAACAATTTGATTCTTAATTTTTCTATGTTTCCGATCAGACACTATTTAGTCGTTTTGTCTTTTCGAGTGGTTTTTGATTTTGCTCGATTAAAGAGCTGAATTGAAAATTGTATCGAGATGTCATGTTGTATTAAAAAAGTTCTCAATATACTTTCAATGATTTTTTACTAAAAATCAATTAAACCTTTCTCATTTCTCGTTGATGTATGTCGTAAAATACTGATCTTAAATTTTTTGTCTCATCGAGTGTTCCAACTTTTTCGTTGGGATGTATCGAGATGTTTTATTGCATCCACGAAAGTTCTATATACAATATCAATGATTTTTTACTAAAAATCAATTAAACCTTTCTCATTTCTCGTTGATGTATGTCGTAAAATACTGGTTTTAACTTTTTTTGTCTCATCGAGTGTTCCAACTTTTTCGTTGGGATGTATCGAGATGTTTTCTTGTTTGAAAAGAATTCTTGAATTCATCTAATTCCATTTATTTTTAGGAGACGATTTTCCCATCAAGAAGATTAATTATTCGTGAGCCGTAAGCCGCATTGCTTTCGGAATGTGTGGCTTGTATTATGGTGACCCCTTCTCTATTTAATTCTGAAAATAATTTCATAATTTCCTCACTTTGCTTGGAGTTTAAATTTCCTGTTGGCTCATCTGCTAAAATGAGTTTGGGTTCTCCAATTAAAGCTCTTGCAATTCCTACCAATTGCTGCTGGCCTCCACTTAATTGACTAGGGAATAAATCTTTCTTCCCAACAATATTGAAGCGGTCTAGTATATCCGCAACCATAGCTTTCCGTTGAGATGATTTTACGCTTTTATAGAGCAAAGGTGTTTCGATATTTTCGTATACGGTGAGTTCGTCGATAAGGTGATACGCCTGAAATACAAAACCTATATACTCTTTGTATAGTTTAGATCGGTTTCTCTCTTTCAAACTATGGACAGGCTCGTCTAAAAAGGTGTAGCTTCCTTTTGTAAAATCATCTAACATCCCAATGCAGTTCAGTAAAGTAGATTTCCCTGAACCTGATGGTCCCATGAGCGAAATGAATTCTCCTTCTTTCACGGTTAGATTAATATTGTCTAGTAAGGTGACCGTTTTCCTTCCCGAACTTACGGTTCTAAATGCTTCTTCTGTAGTTAATAATATATTTTCCATAATAGTGTTTTTGGTTATTTGTACTCTTCAAAAACGAGGAGTCTACAAGTAATTGACTTTAATTAATCGATGCGTTGTACTTTTGAATCTCCGATTCTTATCCCTGTAACTATATCTGCTGTTCCTTTGTAACTCAATTCTGCTTCACCATAGGCAGTGAATTTAATACGCTCTGAAGCATTGATCAAAAACTTGGCTTCTCCATAAGCGATTAATTTTGAAGTGGTATTATTAACTTCAATTAAATCAAAATAAGATTCACCATAAGCGGTTAATTTCTGTTCATAAATACTCCCTTTATTAATAGTTAATTTATTCTCTCCATAGCTATTCACCTCTAATTCTTGAAAGTTAACTTCATTAAAAGTCACTTCAGAATCTCCATAGATACTGAGTTTAAATTTTTCAACATCAATTAAACTTTCACAAAGCATTTGTTGCTCACCTCTTATTGAGAGCTCTTCGATGTATTTATAAGTAATAAGAATACTTAGCACTTTACCTTTATAAATAGGAACATTCATTCTTGCTCCATTCTTGTTGGTTTTTTTAGTCTTAGTGGTTTCCTTAGCGTCATCTAGATACACTCTTAAGGTTTCTCTATTGATTTCGATGTTTATTTTGTCTTCTGGTTCTGTACTATCTAAAATAGTAACAGACTCTTCATCACCTTGAATAAAAGTGGCTTCGATATGTGGACTAATCGTCACTTTACTAAAGGATTCAACCGTCTTTTTTGTCTGAGCCACTACCATTTGACTTGCGCAAATCAAGCTTAGCATTGCAATACGTATTAAATTTTTCATGGTTTTCTTATTTATTATGATTATCATTTTTGTTTTTGAATTCCCCTTTGGAGTTGAGGGCTTTACTCTGTTTTTAAACTTTTTATCGGGTTGGCAATGGCGGCTTTTATCGCTTGAAAACTTACTGTTAACATGGCAATGCCTAAAGCCAGAATGCCTGCTGTCAAAAATACCGTCCAACTAATTACAATGCGATAGGCAAAGTCTTGCAACCAACTATTCATAAGATATAATGCCAATGGAAAGCTGATGACTAAGGCCACTAAAACGAGTTTTATAAAGTCTAGCGATAATAACTGAACAATTCCAGCTACACTTGCTCCAAACACTTTTCGAATTCCAATTTCTTTGTTGCGTTGTTCAGCCATATATGCAGCTAAACCAAATAATCCCAAACAAGCGACAAGTATTGCCAATATGGAAAAAAGTAAACCTACGTTTGCTGTGCGCTGTTCCTTTTCATAAAGTAATTCTAGATTCTTATCTAAGAAGGTATATTTGAATGCTGTATTTGGTGCAACCGCTTTAAACGTATTTTCGAATTTTGAAATGGTCTCCGTTAAAATTTCATTTTCAAACCGAATTAATAAATATGATTTTGGCTCACGTGACGCATTATGAAATGCATACGCTCCAATAGGACTGTGCAATGATGCAAAATTAAAATCGTCTACAACTCCACATATGTATGCATTATCACCTAGTTGCATAGCCACCTTTTCACCTATGGCCTCCTCGGGTGATAGACCTAAGAAATCCACGGTGGTTTTATTGACAAGCACTTCAACTAGAGTATCTCCTTGCTGTTTAATTTTAGGCAATAACTGACCCGATACTAAGTTGAGTTGCAAAACATCTGCAATATTTTGCTCAGCTCTGTTGGTTTGTATACCCATGCTTTTTTCCGTATTCCGCTTGTATAGACTTCTTCCACTAACTTCAAGTCCTGGATAGCCTTGAGATCTTGTAACTGCCGAAACGTTTGGTAATTGTTCATAGGCGTTTACCAAAGCTCTTCCTGACGCTCCGTTGCGAATTCCAGATGTTGAAATTGCAATGACATTTTCTGGATTATAGCCTAAACTTTTATTTTGAATAAATTCTAATTGTTGATGTATCACGATCACACCAATAATTAAAACCACAGAAGCAGAAAACTGAACGACAACCAAGCCTTTTCTTATTACACTTGCTATGCCACCCTTATTTGAAGTTGGTTTTAAAACTTCTTTTGGTGAAAAACGAGATAAGTATAAGGCAGGATAGGAGCCAGAAAATAAAGTAGTGACTAGCCAAATCAATACCAAAAACCCCAATATTTTAATTGTAAACAAAGATGAAATTGCTAAGTGTTTCCCAGCTAATTCGTTAAAAATAGGTAAGGTTATCACAGCGAAAAGTCCACCTAAAACCATGGCAATGGCCGTAATTAAACCTGTTTCTATATAAAACCTAATAATTATATCTTTTACAGACGCCCCCAGTGTTTTGTTAATTCCAACATCTGTCGCTCTTTTTTGAGAACGTGCTGTTATTAAATTCATGTAATTGATGCAGGCAATAAGTAGGATTAGAAGCGCTAAAGCAGTAAGATTACGAATTTGATTAATGTCCCCATAATTAGTTATATAACTATCTGAATAATTTGAAGAATACAAATGAATACGCTCTAAGGGTTGGAGTGAAAAAGTGTACCAAAGGGCTTCTTTTTCCACATTTTTATTTAAAATATCCTGGATTTTAAGCTCAACATCCCTAATGACTGGAGTTGCTGTATCGAACATCACAAAGGTTTCAAAACTCGCATTATTCCAAGACGGATTCTTTGCAAAGTTTTGCATCATAAAAGGGGCGATCGCATTAAAATTTAATGAACTGTTATCAGAGAAATCTTTAAAGATACCTTTAACCTCAAACGAGGTTGTATTGTCAATGGTTAGTGTTTTTCCTATTGGATTTTCATCACCAAAATACCGTTTAGCCGTGCTTTCTGAAAGCAAAATAGTGTTGGGATTGTTCAGGTTTTCTGATCCTGTTCCCTTAAGAATTTCCACATTAAATATATCCAGAATAGAGGCATCAGACCAGAATAACTTATCTTCTATAAACACATCATTATCCGTTTTAATGGAGGCTGATTCTCCAAAGCCGTGATGAAAGAATCGTCCAGATTCAATAATAGTTGGAATATTTGCTTTAAGTTCTGGAGCTAAGGCTGACGGTACATTTGCCCAAGTCTCCAAATCATCCTCCGTGGTATTAAGAAGCACACGATAAATCTGGTCTTTGTTAGCGTACATACTATCAAAACTACGCTCCTGTAAAATGAATAAAAACAGCACCAAAGTTGAAGCTAAACCTATAGACAAACCCACTATATTTACTATTGAAAACAACCGATTGGTCTTCAAACTCCGCCAAGCAATTTTTATATAACTACGTATCATAATACTTGTTTTTTATGCTGAATTTATTTTAATATCTTTTGATTAGTATTTCTATTTAATTTTCTTACTCCCCTTTAGAGTTATGGGATTCACTCTGTTTTTAAACTATCTACTGGATTAGCCAAGGCTGCTTTTATAGCTTGAAAACTCACGGTTAATAAAGCGATCAAAATAGCTACGACTCCAGCCACAACAAAAATCCACCAGTCGATTTCTATGCGATAGGCATAATCTTGTAACCAATTATCCATTCCATACCAAGCAACAGGAATAGCTATTAAAATTGAAATACCTACAAGCCTTAAAAAGTCTTTGGATAATAATTTCACTAAGCCTGAAACACTTGCACCCAAAACTTTTCGAATTCCAATTTCTTTACTGCGCTGTTCGGCTGTGTAAGCTGCCAAACCAAAAAGACCTAAGCAAGAGATGAGTATGGCTAATAAAGCAAAGAGCTGCGAAAGTTCACCAATAAGCTGTTCACTTTTAAATTTAGCATTGAACGTGTCGTCTACAAAGGTGTATTCAAATGGATAGGCTGGATTATGCTTTTTCAGCACAGCTTCAACTTTAGATAGCAAGGCATTAGTGGTTATTTCAGGGTTCGTTTTTAAATACATAAAACTGGCTTCCCCATGATAATTAAAAAATAACACAGGGTCACTTTGCCCGTACATGTCCTCATATAAATAATCTTTCACAACACCAATAACGGTATACGTATCCTCCCATCTTATTACTTTCTTTCCGATTGCACTACCTTCACCCATTAGTTTAGCGAATGATTCAGTAATTAAAACGCTGGTGCTATCTTTTGCTCTATTTTCACTAAAACCATGACCTTCGGCCAATTCAATTCCTGCGGTTTCTAAAAAATCTGAACTGATATATCTAAAGGAAATCAAAACATCTTCTGTATTTGTGCCTCCCATCCACTCTAATCCTGAGCCATTATTGCCTCCATCTAAAACTCCTGAGTTATTTAAACCGATACTTGTAACAGCCCCAGTACTAATTAAATCTTGTTTTATGACTGAAAATTTCTCAATCATAGTCCCATTTACTTTTAATGAAATTAATTGGTCTTTATCAAAACCCAAATCCCTATTCTTTACATGCTGAATCTGTTGATACACTAAAATAGTACAGATGATAAAAACAATGGAAATCGTAAACTGCCCAACCACAAGGCCCTTTCTAATAAATGTGGCAGAACCATGAGTGGCTTTTAAACCTTTTAGAACCTCAACAGGTTTAAATGCTGATAAATAGAATGCAGGATATAATCCAGCAAAGATTCCACAAAATAGGGTAACACTTAATAGAAATATAATATGTGAAGGTTTTGCAAGCCCTAATAACAAATTTTTCTCAACAAGTAAATTAAACTGAGGTAATAAAACAAACAACACGAGTATACTGACAAGTGTTGCTATAAAAGCAAGCACCAAAGCTTCAGAAATAAATTGGATGATCAATCGAGAGCGACCAGAGCCCATCGCTTTTCTCACACCAACTTCATTAGCACGTTTCTCACTCCGCGCCGTAGATAAATTCATAAAATTTATACAGGCGATAAGTAATATTATTAGAGCGATAAAGGAAAATAAAAGCACATAAGTAATGCGTCCATCAACCTGTTTACCATTTTCAAAATTATCGCGTAGGTGCCAGTCTTTTATGGAATGTAAAAATGCTTTTGAATTACTATCATCTGTTTTTTTCTCAATTAAATTTCGGACTTGTGCATCTACAGCTGCAAAATCTGCCTCTGGAGATAACTCCAAAAAAGTATCTGCAAAGAAACTACCATATTCTGTCATCCAGTCATGACCATTACTATAACGTTGAAAAGGGGCAATCCAATTAAAAGGAAAAGTGACATTTTTAGGAAGATTCTCAATAATGCCAGTGATCAAATAATTATCAGTATTATTAACTTTTATAACTTTCCCAAGTGCTTTTACATTTTTACCAAAAAGCTGTTCTGCTGTTTCCTTAGTAATTACTATAGCTTCTGGACTTTTAAATGCCGTTTTCGCATTTCCTTCAATAAATGACAGACTAAATATGTTTATAAAATCTTCATCCACATAACGTCCAGAACTATTGATTGCATTGTCGTCAACAGCAAACAGAAAGTCTCTGTGCTTGGTTCTTGCCGCTCTGATCACTCCAGGAATTTCCGTTTTCATCGCTTCTGCTAATGGTCCTGGAGTCGAATTAAACGTCCTCCATTCACCATCATATTCCTGATGTGTTGGCACATAATAAACTTGATCTTGCTTTGCGAAATCTGAATTAAAACTCACCTCATCTTCCACCCAAAGAAAGATGAAACTCGCACAAGTCATACCAATGGCTAAACCAAAAATATTTAGAAAGCTGTAGCCTTTATTTTTCAATAAAGTTCGGAAGGCTATTTTGATATAATTTAAGATCATAATTGTTCTCTTTAGAGGGAATAAGCATATTCGTTTATATTTTATTCCATGCTCATACTGTTTATATGGTGAAGATGATGCCAAAGGTTTAAATACTTATAAATCAGAACTTTAAAACTATATTTAATAAATAAAGTGTTCGGTTTTGATACACTTTTTGTACGTAATCGGACACTTTTAAAATTCGTAGCTCATCACTATAAATTTAAAATCTATTTCAGTTGATAATTAACTGAATTTCAATTTTTAAAATGTTTCACTTAAAGAACGCTAAGCCCTTAGCAAAGACCGCAAAAGGCTAGTGGAAGTTGATTTGTATTTTACGGTTTTTTTATTCCTCTTTGGTATTATGGGATTCACTCTGTTCTTAAACTATCTACTGGATTAGCCAAGGCTGCTTTAATGGCTTGAAAACTCACAGTTAGTAAAGCGACCAAAATAGCTAAGACTCCAGCCACAATAAAAATCCACAAATTGATTTCTATGCGATAGGCATAATCTTGAAGCCAATTTTCCATCGCATACCAAGCTATTGGCACGGCAATTAAAATAGAAATACCAACAAGCCTTAAAAAGTCTTTGGACAATAATTTCACTAAGCCTGAAACACTTGCACCCAAAACTTTTCGAATTCCAATTTCTTTACTGCTCCTTTCCACTGTGTAAGCTGCTAAACCGAAAAGGCCTAAACATGAAATGAGAATGGCTAATAAGGCGAAGAGTTGCGAAAGCTTACCAATAAGCTCTTCGTTTTTAAACCTAGCATCAAATATGTTATCTACAAAATTATAATCAAAAGGAAATACTGGATTGTGCTTTTTCATAACTGCTTTTATCTTAGAAATAGCTAGAGCCGCAGAAATTTCATCTTCAATTTTAACATATAAAAAATTCCCATAATTGGTATTATTAAAAAATAGTACCGGATCACTCGTCCCATACATGTCTCCATATAGATAATTCTTAACGACTCCTTTGACTTGATATGCCTTTTCATCGATAGTCACTTTTTTTCCTAATGCGCTACCTTTTCCCATTAAGTCAGCAAATGATTGTGTGATTAAAACATTAGTACTGTCCTGTATCAGGATAGTACTAAAATCTCTTCCTTCTACAATCTCCATTCCTATTGTTTGTATGAATTCAGAACTCACATGCCTCAAACTAATCAGAACATCCTCAGTAGGTTCAGCACTATCCCATTTCAGCCCAGTACGGTTGCTACCTCCAGAAAGCACTACAGAATTACATAAAGCTGTATTTTTCACAGCTCCCGTATTTATTAAATCTCTTTTGATGACTGAAAATTTTTGAATAACCTCATCATTCGCTCTCATAACGAGTAATTGGTTTTTATCATAGCCTAGATCTCTATTTTTAACATGCTGAATTTGCTGATATACCAAAATAGTAGCTATAATAAATACAATAGAGATGGTAAACTGACCAACGACAAGACCTTTTCTAATAAATGTTGCTGAACCTTGAGTGACTTTTAGACCTTTTAAGACTTCTACAGGTTTAAATGCCGATAAATAAAATGCAGGGTATAGTCCTGCAAAAATTCCACAAACCAAGGTGATTCCCAGCAGGAACAGAATATGCACAGGTTTTGCAAGTCCTAGTATCAAATTTTTCTCAACAAGTAAATTAAACTGAGGTAATAAAACAAACAACACGAGTATACTGACAAGTGTTGCTATAAAGGCAAGAAGTAAAGCTTCTGATATAAATTGAATAATTAATCGAGATCGACCAGACCCCATCGCTTTTTTAACTCCAACTTCATTAGCACGTTTTTCGCTACGTGCTGTGGATAGATTCATAAAGTTAATGCACGCGATGAGTAATATTATAATAGCTATTATTGTAAATAAACGCACATAAGCAATTCGTCCACCAACTACTTTTCCATCTTCAAATTTTGATCTTAGGTGCCAATCTTTAATGGTGTGCAAAAAAGCATAAGTACCTGTAGGACTATCACCGTTCTTTTTTAAAAGAATTTGTCGGACTTTACGATCTGCGATTTCAAAATTTGCCTCAGGAGACAACTCTACAAACGTATCAGCAAAATTATTGTCATATCCCAATATATCATTTTGTCTTTTCGCATATCTTTCAAAAGGGGCTAACCAATTAAATCCAAAAGTGACATTAGCAGGAAGGTTCTCTATTACACCTGTCACCATGTAATCATCTCCATTATTCATCCTTATGGTCTTTCCAAGAACTTTTGTATTTTCCCCATAAAGTAGCACCACCATTTCTTCCGTAAGCACTATGGCTTCTTGAGATTTAAATGCATCTTTTGCATTGCCTTCAATAAAAGCTAAACTAAAAATTTCAAAAATGTCTTCATCAGCATACTTACCTATACTACCTATATGATCATCTTGTATAGGAAATACCAAATTAGCTCCAATTGTTACTGCTGATCTAATTACCTCAGGAATCTCATCTTTAAGTGCTTTAGCCAAAGGCCCTGGTGTTGAATAAAAGGTACGCCATTCACCACTGAAATTATGATTTGTTGGTACATAATATATCTGGTCTTGTTTTTCAAAAGACGTATTAAAACTCACCTCATCTTCCACCCAAAGGAAGATTAAACTGGCACAAGTCATACCAATAGCTAAACCAAAAATATTTAGAAAGCTGTAGCCTTTATTTTTCAATAAAGTTCTGAAGGCTATTTTGATATAATTTAAGATCATAATTGTTCTCTTTAGAGGGAATAAGCGTATTCGTTTATATTTTATTCCATCCTCATACTTTTTATATCGTGAAGATGATGCTAAAGGTTTAAGTACTTATAAATCATAACTTTAAAACTATATTTAATAAATAAAGTGTTCGGTTTTGATACACTTTTTGTACGTAATCGGACACTTTTAAAATCCGTAGCTCATCAGTATAAATTTAAAATCTATTTCAGTTGATAATTAACTGAAATTCATTTTTTAAAACGTTTCACTTAAAGAACGCTAAGCCCTTAGCAAAGACCACAAAAGGCTAGTAGAAGTTGATTTGTATTTTACAGTTTTTTTACTCCCTTTGGGGCTGGGGGATTTATTCTGTTTTTAAACTATCTACTGGATTAGCCATAGCGGCTCTAAAAGCCTGAAAACTCAATGTTATTAAAGCTATGACTAAGGCTGCTAATCCAGTAATTGCAAAAATCCCCCAGTGAAGATCTATTCTAAAAGCAAACTCCTGTAGCCACTTATTCATAAACCACCATGCTATAGGTGCGGCTATGACAAAGGCAAGCATCACTAGTTTTACAAAATCTGTAGACAACATTTTAACAATAGTAGTTACTGAAGCTCCCAGTACTTTGCGTATGCCAATTTCTTTTGTGCGTTGTTCAGCAATGTAAGTTGCCAACCCAAATAAGCCAAGACAGGCAATAATTATTGCCAATAATGCAAAAACAAGAGCAACGGTCCCAACACGTCGCTCTTGGCGATACATATTTTCAAAAGCTTCATCTAAGAATTCATATTTAAATGGCATTCCTGGAGCAGCAGCCTTGTATTTATTCTCAATTGTAGACAGCAAACCATTAACATCAGCGGTATTAAATCTATAGGCAGTTTCCCAACTATTGTTTCCTAATTTTAAACTTAATCCTCCGACATTTTCACGTAGAGATGCAAAATTAAAATTTTCAACCACACCAATAATCGTATAGACTTGAAGGCCGCTAGTCTGATTTTCTGTATATATTTTTTTACCAATAGGGTTTTGAAAACCAGCTAATTTAACAGCCGTCTCATTTAATATTATAGCTGTTGAATCTGAGCCAAAATCTCGAGAGAAATTCCGGCCTTCATTTATTTTCATCCCTATAGTTTCCAAATATTCGTAATCTACGTTCCAATACTGCATATTAAATCCGTTAGATTCTGTCATGACAGTTTCTGTAGAAAAAATGGTGCTTGAACGCGAAGAATTAGATACGGGTAAAAATCCTGCAAACGAAGCTGATTTCACTGCAGTTAGTTGCTCAATCTCATTTTTCAGAGATTGTCTGGTTTCACGTGATATCCCAGAATTGTTAACCACTACTACGTGGTCTTTATTGAAACCTAAATTTGCAGATTGAATGTGGTTTATTTGTTTATATATGACTACTGTACCAACAATTAAAATGATGGATGTTGCAAATTGAAACACCACTAAAAAATTACGTAGGGTATTTTTTTTATGCCCTGTTGATAATGTCCCTTTTAATACTTTAATTGGCTTAAATGAAGACAAGAAGAACGCTGGATATGCACCCGCTAATCCACCAACTATAAACGGAAGCACAAAGATGAATATTAAAAATTTTGGACTTAATAAAGAAGACATAGACATTTCCTTTCCTGAAATGCCATTAAACCATCCTAAAGATAGCCATACAAACAACAAACCCACAAAAAGCGCTAAAAAGGCAATTAAGGTTGACTCGGTTAAAAACTGTCCAATTAGTGCTTTCTTTTCAGAACCTAAAACTTTACGAATACCTACTTCTTTTGCTCTACCTGAAGATCTTGCAGTCGTAAGATTCATGAAATTGATGCCAGCAATTAATAATATAAATAATGCAGCAGCGGAAAAAATATAAACATATTGGATATTGCCATTTGCACTTAATTCGACTTCTCTTGAAGAATGTAAATGTATATCTGTAAGTGGCATTAAAGAATATTCTAATTTATTTCCATTTGCCTCAAACTCCTCCATACTCTGAATTTGCATTAATTCCGCTGCTTTTGGTAGCAAGTACTTCTCAATAACTTCTGTAAAGTTTTTATTGAATATTTTATAATCTGTACCTTTTTTTAAGAGCACATACGTATGAAAGTTGGCACTTAAATAATTACCAAAATCATAATCGACATTGGCCATGGAGAAGAAAAAATCGAAATTGAAATGTGAATTTTTAGGCAGGTCTTCTATAACAGCAGTTACTTTATATAATGTTGTTTTGTTATCATCATCGGTCTCTAGCATTTCACCCATAGCAAGTTCTGCGCTCCCAAAATAACGTTTCGCTGCAATTTCTGTTATAACTACGGTGTTGGGTTCATTAAGTGCCGTTCTCGTATCGCCTAGTATTGCCGGTAATGTAAAGACATTAAACAAAGTAGAATCGGCATGTGCTACTGTTGATTCGTTAATATATTTATTTCCATTTTTAATTAACTTAGATCCTTGAGAAGCATAAAATCTCACATAGTCCTCAACTTCAGGATAATCGCTCTTTAGCGTTTCTCCCATAGGATCTGAACTCACAGCCATACTCATTTCTGCACCTCCAAAAATGAAATCTGAATTTATTCGGTAAATGCGATCTGCCTTCTCATGATAGCGATCATAACTTAATTCATCTATCACGAACATGGAAATCATAATAAAGCAACCAATACCTAATGATAAGCCTATAATATTAATGGCTGTAAAACCTTTGTTCTTTAAAAGGTTTCTCCATGCTATTTTAAAATAATTCTTAATCATGATTTATAATTTTGATTAGAGGGTTAATCATTCTGAGTGCTAAAAATTAAAAACACTATAAATTCTCTAATTTGTTATACTTAATATATGGTGAAGATAATGCCAAACACCTAACTAGCTATAAGCTAGGTTAATGAAATTATTTCTTATCATAAAAGTGTTCGATTTTGATACACTAATTGTTCATATCCGAACACTTTAAAAGTAGAATTACTACACTATAGGTTTCTGATTGATTTACTCTGAACGTAACGAGTTCACAGGATTGGCATTAGCAGCTTGAAGTGTCTTTATGCTTATAACTAATAATGCAAAGAAAACCATAGCACTTCCACTTGCTAAAAACACCCAAAAACTAATACTTGTCTTATAAGCGAAATCTTGCAACCAATTATGAATACCATACCAAGCTATTGGTGATGCTATGATAAAAGCTATAGCGACTAGAATTAAAAATTCTTTACACAATAAGGTGTTGATTTGTAATAACGAAGCGCCTAAAACTTTACGAACGCCAATTTCTTTAACACGTCTATTGGTTGTGTAAATCACAAGACCTAGCAAGCCTAAACAACTGATTAGAATCGACAAACCCATCGCCCAATTGAGCAATTTAGATAGACTTTTTTCTTGTATGTAAAATTTCTCAACAGTTTCATCCATAAAATTCACTTTGAAATCAGCTTCAGGATAAATTGATTTAAATACAGATTCAATTTTGGAAATTGTTGTTGCCACACTATTTTGCCCACTACTTGTCATAGTAAAATGCATCACTCTAAACGATCTATCGCTCCAATTTCCAACTAAGGCTAGTGGTTCTATTGGATCTTTTAAAGACCGTTGATTAAAATCTTTTACTACTCCAACTATTGGATACAATTCATCACTTCTTTTTATTTGCTTCCCAATAGCTTCACTAGGGGCTTTAAAACCCATAATATTGAGATAAGTCTCATTGATAATAAGTTCACGGATAGTATCATTCAATGTCGTTCTCCCTGCCAATAGCTCAATACCATAAAGATCAATATAATTTTCAGTTCCTCTTATCAACTGCAAAGAGGTTTGAATCTCAATACCATCATCATTTATGTATGTCACAGCAGTAGTACTCGTACTAAATGATGCTGGAGTATTACCTCCTCTAGCAAGTTTAGATATTTCTGGAAACTTTTTAAGCTCTTGCTCAAATCTTACTTGCTTTTCTTGAGTGTTATTATACCATGGAGTATTGACATTGGCAATAGCTTCAGTCTTAAAGCCCATATCTTTATTCATTATAAAATGAATTTGCTTTCCTACCATAATTGTTGAAATAATGAATACTTGAGCGATTGAAAACTGAAAAACTGTAAGAAAACGACGTATTGCTGGTTTCCCTCCCTTACTAACCACTTGATTCTTAAGAACTGAAATTGGTTTGCATTGTGTCAACACTAATGCTGGATAAATTCCAGACAAAAAGGTGACTAAAACGATAAGAATTAGTGCGAAACCTATTATAAAAGGACTTTTAAAAAGTGAAAAACTTAAACCATTTGGTGTAAAATCTGAAAACACTTGAAGTAACCAATACGCCAGTACTACAGAGATAAGTGCTGAAGCAATAGTGAGTAATAGGGTTTCACCCATAAATTGAAAGACAAGTTGCTTTTTAGAACTCCCAAGTGTTTTACGTATTCCTATTTCTTTAGCACGCTGATTGGCTTGTGCAGTATTTAGATTTATAAAATTGATGACTCCTAATAAGAGTAAAAATAATGCTATTAAAGCAAGTCCAGTCATTACCGATTTATCTGCAGGTTGATCGCTAAAATCAAAGAGCCCCAATTCAACATTAAAATGCAAGTCACTAAGTGGTTGAAGCTCAAAATCTTTACTTCTACTATATTTCACTTCCCAATCAGATCTGTGCTCTGCTTCCAGGGCATTTAATTGTTTTCTAATTGATGACGTTACCAAAGGGCCAGATACTTTAATAAACAATTGACTGCCAGAGTTTGTATTATCCCATTGAGGATCCAAAATATAGCTTCCTTGATCTGTTTTTTTTGAAGTTTCAATGGATAGGAATTCTTCAAAAATTAAATCAGTTCGCTCTTCGAAGTTTGCAACAACCCCTTTAATTGTGGTTTGTATAGAGTCATTATAGATTAAAGTCTTTCCCATAATTTCAGTTGGTGATAAGGTTGGGAAATATTTTTTTGCTCTGTTTTTAGTGAGCACGATTTCATTCGGCGCAGTTAATGCCTCTTCAGGAGAACCCGCGAGCCAATCATAGCTGAATATTCTAAAGTATTCAGGATCTGTAAAAACAACATATTCTGGGCTTTTAAAAACTGTCTTAGTCAGGGCGTTTTCAACTTTTAAAAAATCAGCAGTATGAATTCCACTAGCAATTTCTACACCACTCATATTATTTCTTGTCTCTATAATATATGGCATAGGGATTCCAGGATTACTACTTTCGGAATCGTTAGAAATAGAAGTCGTAGTTACTCTATAAATAAGTTCGCTATCTGGATGAAATTTATCAAATGTAAGGTCATAGTAAGCCATAAGTCCAATGACAAACGATGCGCTAAAGCCTATAGCCAGACTGATGATGTTTATTGTTGAAATCAATTTGTGCTTCCAAAGATTTCTCCAGGCTATTTTGAAATAATTTAAAATCATGATTGGTTGTTATTATTATTTGTTAGTTGCTTTATAAAAGAAAAGTCTCAAAAGCCACAAAGTTTCTCAAAGGATTTTATCTCTGCTATTTTGAAGTGAAATCATTCACTACTATGATATAGCCTCTCTTCTTCTTAGTCTTTTTTTTTAATTCGTAATTCTATTCTATTTTTTTACTCACCACTGACTAATACTCGTTTTATTCTGTTCTAAGCGACTTCACGGGATTAGACATTGCTGCACTTATAGATTGAAAACTTACCGTAACAAGTGCAATTACAACAGCAATCAAAGCAGATAATGCAAAAATCCACCAACTTAGATCTGTTCTGTAGGCAAATTCTTGAAGCCATTGGCTCATTATATACCAACCAACTGGAACTGCTATAATAAATGCTATAATTACCAACAAGATAAAATCTTTATTAAGCAGTGTTACAATTTGAAAAATACTTGCTCCTGTGACTTTTCTAATTCCTATTTCTTTTCGTCTTTGTAAGCACATATAGGATGTTAGACCAAACAGACCTAAAGCTGCGATGAAGATGGCTAAACTTGTAAAAATTTGGAATGCCACACCAAACTTCCGATCTTCAGTATATTGTGCCTCGAATTTTTTATCTAAAAATGTATAGTTTAGAGTACTATTAGGAAAAATAGAGGTGTATAGTGTTTTTACTTTATCTAAACTAGTTTGCATGCCTGCTACTGAACTTGAAGATGAATTAAATTTCACTAAAACATTATCATACACTTGATCATTAAAAATGATTAGAGGTTCTATTCCTGTCTTTAATCCAAAATGATGATAATCTTCCATAACACCGGATATCGTCCAATTCTCATCCCAAAACTTAACCTGCTTATCGACAAGCTCATTTGGATTTGAATACCCCATTTTTCGTGCGAATTTTTCGTTTATCACGATGGTTCTCGGACTATTTTCTGAGCTTTTTATAAAAGCTTTTCCTGCTACAAACTGAATATTAACGACATTAAAATAGTTTGGACTAGCCTGATAAATATAGAATAGTTGTCGCTCCTCAGTTTTACCATTTGGAAATTCTATACCGACTGTCGATGATAAATTATTATAACCATCTCCTGGATACGTTGAAGCTGTCGCTACGCTTTCAACAAAAGACAAATTCTTTAATTCACTCTCAAATACTGCTACTTTTTTTATCATTAAAGAATCAGATATAGATTCTAAAACTTTACCGTTTAGTGCTAAAACTTGAGACAGTTCTACACCTATAGGTTGTTCTTTTAAAAAATGGATTTGTTTTGCTACAACCAAAGTGCCTATGATAAGTGTTATGGTGGCAAAAAATTGAAGGGTAATGAGTCCTTTTCTAATATTCAGTTTATTTGATGAGTTACTAATTTTTCCTTTTAAAGCTTTAATTGGTGAAAAATTGCTTAAAATAATAGCTGGATAAAAACCTGCTAAAAGACTGCCTAGCAAAATTAAGCCAGCAAAGGGGAGTAGTGATTTAAAATTTGCAATTCCAAAAACTAAAGATTTTTCAACAAAATTATTGAAAACTGGTAACAGAAAAGCAACTAGAATTATCGCAATAATAAAAGCCAAAACAAACAAGCATAAAGATTCAATTAAAGATTGTGTTATTAACTGTGAACGTTTAGCACCTGCTACTTTTCTAATACCTACCTCACGAGAACGCTCTAAAGATCTTACAGTCGAAAGATTAATATAGTTCAACCAAGATAGAATGAGAATGATGATTGCAATAACTGATAAAAACCTTATTCGACTCCTGCTTCCATTTGTTTCCGCTTCATAAGGTTTGTCCGAGTATAAATGAATATCGCTTAAACGTTCAATATTATGACGTTCATTTGAATTATTTTCGATATCAATATGTATTAATTTGTCCTGAAGTTCTTCAAAATCAGTGTTTTTATGAAGCTTCAAATAGGTGAAAAAATTATTTGCATTCCAGTTTAATTCCCAGCCACTGCTCATGGGATACCAAGTTTTCATAGTTTCAAAAGACACCAGATAATTAAGTTTCATATGTGTTGTTTCAGATTGATCTGGCATGATGCCAACTACTTCTAAAAGAACATTTTCTTCATAAAAAGCGGAAATTGTTTTAGCTATTGGGTCTTCTTCACCAAATATCTTTTTGGCTAAACTTTCAGATAAAATGATAGTATTTGGTTTATTGTACTCTTCGATACTTCCTTCTAATAGCGCTGTATTAAAAATATCAAAATAGGAAGCATCAGCCAAGGCCCCTCTTGGTTGCTCAATAATCTTATCCTTATTTACAAAGGTTACGTTCTCTAATCTAAAAAGTCTAACATAATCAATAACCTCAGGGAATTGTTTTTCAATTGTAGGTCCACTTAAATTATAGGTTTGCGCATCACCTGGTTCAAAAATTCCTCCTTCTAAATAATCCATATAAACCCGATACACATGGTCAGATCCTTCAAATGTATCATAGCTTTTTTCATAACTTACATAAAGCGAAATAATAATAAAGGCAGCAGTACCAAGAGAAAGACCAATGATATTAATAAAGGAATACAACTTGTTTTTAATCAAGTATCTGAATGCTATTTTAAAATAAAGTAAGTTCATTATTTTTTATTTATTATTCTTTCTTCTCTCCACTTACTACCCACTACAAACCACTCACTCCCAATTACCCCCTTTATTCCGTTTTTAGACTGTCCACAGGATTTGCTATAGCGGCTCTAAGGCTTTTAAAGCTGATGGTTAAAAATGCAACTATACTGGTTAAAAGTGCTGCTAAAAAAATTGACCAAACTGAAATTTCAATGCGGTAAGCAAAATCTTGCAGCCACTTATTCATTAAATAAAAGCTCAATGGAAATGCAATTAAGAATGATATAATAATAAGTTTTAAAAAATCCTTGGTAAGTAAACTCACTATTTGTAAAACACTTGAACCTAAAACTTTCCGTATCCCTATCTCTTTAGTCCTTTGTTCCGCTGTGTACGTCACCAAACCAAATAAACCTAAACAGGCTACAAAAATGGTGAGCACGGCAAAGAGGGATAGAATTGTTCCCATTTTTTGTTCGGTGAGATATTGCTGGTTATACGAATCATCTAAAATGGTATAGCTAAAATTTCCTTTAGCCTTAAAAGTCAACCAAATGGCATTGGCTTTTTCAATTAAACTAGACATATCTTCTACTTTAGTTCTAACAATAAGACCGCCATACGGATTGTATAACATCAACAACGGATCTATTCTTTGGTGAAGCGTTTTGAAATTGAAATTCTTTACCACACCAATAACAGTAAGCAGTTGTTTACCATCATCCGTGTCACGTTGAAATTGTTTACCGATAGCGTTTTCTCTAAAACCCAATATTTTTAAGGCTTCTTCATTGATAATAACTTTATTCACTTCATCACCGAAATTCTTGGAAAAATTACGTCCTGAAATCAAATTCATTCCCATTGTAGGAAGGTAATGTTCGTCAATATTATAGGTAAACATTCTTCTCACGTACGTGTCTTCCAGAAAAACGCCAGACATACTTACATCTGAAGTGCCAGCTGGAACATATGCAGACTGAGCAATGTTTAAGACGCTTGGGGATTTTAAAAGTTCATCTCTTAAAGCTAAATTATTTTCCTTAAGTAAATACGAGTTGCGCAATACAAGCAATTGGTCTTTATTATATCCCAATTCTTTTTGCTGAATAAAATCCATTTGCTGATAAACAACCAGCGTCGATAAAATAAGCCCCGCAGAAATAACAAATTGAAAGACAACCAATCCACTTCTTATCCCTTTGTTTTTCCCAACACCAGTGAACTTGTTTTTTAAAGCCTTAATGGGCGTAAAAGAAGACAAGAAAAAAGCGGGATACCCACCTGCTATAAAACCAACACTTAGTGTTAATACAACTAATGTGAAAAATGCCATAGGATTTAGAAAATAATTGATATCAAGTTCTTTTCCAGATATGGTATTAAAAACAGGCAAAAAAACAAATACTAATACTAAAGCGATACCCATTGCTAATAAGGTTGCAATGATTGACTCCGCTAAAAATTGAACGACTAATTGTTTCTTATTAGAACCAAGTACCTTACGAATACCTACTTCTTTAGCTCTTTTTGAAGCCGAAGCTGTAGAAAGATTCATAAAATTAATACAAGCAATTAATAACATAAACAGAGCAATAGCACTAAATATGTATATATACTTTATATCGCCTCCTTGCTCTAAAACTGTAGTATTAATAAAGCCTGATCTTAGATGTATATCTTTAAGAGGTTGCAGAAAGAGACCAATTTTATTATTTTTTATAAATTCTGCATACGACACTCCAACTGCTTCATCAATTTGAGACCCCATGTATTTTTTAATGAGTTCTGGCAGTTTGCTTTCTAAAGCCCTAAGTTCTGTTCCATCTTTTAAAAGTAAATAAGTAAAGAAATCTGAATTAACCCACGAAGTTCCTTTGGCTGCTTCATAACCCTCTGTACTAGCAAACATATCAAAATGAAAATGTGAATTCCTAGGAACTTCTTCCATTACCGCAGTAACTGTATATTGACGATCGTAGTTATCCAATCTTAATGATTTTCCAATGGCGCTTTGTTCACCAAAATACTTTTTTGCTTCTTTAGTAGAAATAACTATTGTGTTTGGCTTTTCTAAAGGATTAATTTTATTTCCCTCTATAATAGGAAGTGTGAAAACTGAGAAGAAGTTAGGATCTACATAAGCAAACTTACTATCTCTAAAGGTGGTATTATTATAACTAATTTCAGGATTATATAGGTTGGTCAAACGTGTAGCATCTAAAACTTCTGGTAAATCATTTTTAAAGGTCTGTGCTACTGGTGCCATAACAACAGCTTCATTAATAGTTTCGCCATTTATACTTGCCTTAAAAACAACACGAGCAATATTCTCTGCTTTAGTATTAAACCTGTCATAATTTAATTCATCAATGACAAACAAAGAGATGATCACACAACTTGCAATACCCAATGCCAAACCCAGGATATTGATGCCAAACATCACTTTGTTTTTTAGGATATGTCTCCACGCTATTTTAAAATAATTTTTTATCACGATTGAGTGTTTTTGATTGATGATTATTGCTCTATTATTCTGACCTCAAACTTTTAACCGGATTCGTATTAGCTATTTTTAGGGTTTGAAATAAAATAAGTAACACGGTTATACTAGCAATTAATAAGATCCCTACTAAAAATGGATACAAACCTATGGTGATGCGATAGGCATAATTAGACAGCCAATTGTTCATTAGCAGATAGACTAAAGGACAAGCGATGAGCATGGACAATCCTAAAATTACTAAAAACTCTTTCACGAATAAAAAACTAATACTAGATACAGAAGCTCCTAAAACTTTACGGATACCAACTTCTTTTACACGCTTATTGACACTCAATGAAACGAGGCTAAATATGCCAAGAAGCGCTATAATTAGTGATAATAAAGATGCCGTATATGTAGCCTTTTTAAACTGTAATTCACTTTCATAAAGCGTAGCCAGAGTAGCGTCCATAAATTTATACTCAAATGGCGAATTGGGCATAAGATCTTTCCATTTTTGTTGAATCGCTGCGATACTTTTATTCACATCTCCAGGATTCAATTTAAAGCTCAAAAATCTATAATTAGGTCTCGTGTTCACATTAAAAAATAACTGTGGTTTTATTGACTGCTGCATAGATTCAAAATGAAAATCTGAAACAACTCCTTCAATAGTGAGTGATTCCTCTTCACCAACAATATTTAATTCTTGGCCAATGGCGTCTTTGGCATTTTTAAACCCGTAGGCATAAAGTGCTTTTTCATTAATAACGACCGTATTACGATTTATGTCTCCAGACTCTAAGAATGTCCCTGCTATTAGCGGTATTTGATAGGTTGTAAGATAAGCTTCATCACTAACCAATCCCTGAGTGGCATAAGATTGATTAGGATTACCACCTGCTTTATATACATTTATTTGAAACCCATTATTACCATTAGGAATTTCATAAGAAAGACTTACACGTTCTACTGAAGGCACTTTTGCCAGTTCATTTCTTATGGTCATCATTTTGTTAACACCTTCCGAAGTCCAATCTCTCGGAACCGCAGCGGTTACCACAAATTCTTTATCGTATCCTAGGCTCTTACCAAAGAAGTTATCCAATTGTTTTGTTACCAAAAGTGCTGCAATTAAGACAACAAGTGCTGTAACATATTGAAAACCTAAAAGAAATTTTTTAAGATAGACGCCACCCGTTCCTATATTTAATTTTCCTTTTATAGCATCTATAGATTTAAAAGAGGACAATACAAATGCTGGGTAAAAGCCTACCAATGCACTGATAAGTGCAATACATAAAAAAGGTATGAATAGGAAATACGCAGGAAATTGTGAAAGACTGATCAATTCTTTACTAATTAGTTCTGTGAACCAACCACTAAAAATCGGATATGACATAAAAGCCAGAAGCTTTGAAATACTAACTAGGACAATAGATTCTATTAGAAACTGAAAAATGAGTTGTTTTCTTTTTCCTCCTAAAACTTTTCGAATACCAATCTCTTTAAGTCTACTTCCTGAGTGACTAATGGCTATATTTATAAAATTGATAATCGCCATTAGCATAATAAAAAAACCAACAAACGCGAGTGTGTAGAGCATTTGTTTAAGACTTGCATTATTTCTATTTAAATAATAATCAGTGAGCTTTAATGGCACAATTTTTAAGTTGTCTTGAATAACTTCTGATGCGTGAGTTTGTATTAAACGACTAAGAGGCTCATCTAATTGTTGCGCTGTAATACCTGGTTGTAATTCAATATAAGAAGCAAAAATTGGTGCTTCCCAATCTTGAAAATTGGCACGATTAAAATAAGGTGCAGAATTTTTAGCAATAAAAAAACCATTATCGGCTTGCTTTGTAATTTGGGTTATAGAATTTTCTAAAGTTTCAACTAGAACTCCTGTTATTTTGAATTCGTGATTTTCTCCTTCAAAATTCTGAATCGTTACCATCTCTCCGACAACATCTGTTTTCCCGAAAAATTTTATAGCTTTTTCTGGAGTTATCACTACCGAAAAAGGAGCTTCAAATGCGTTGTTAAGATTACCTTGCATCAAATTAAAACCATACATCGTCAAAAGACTTTCATCTCCAAGTTGAATGCCTTCTCTAAAATTTTTATCTCCTTTAGAAATGATGCTCGTTATCCCATCCCAGCGGTAATAATTTGCAACGAGATACGGATATTGTGCTTTAAGATTTTCTGCTAATGGACCAAGTGTCGCAAAATCTACACCCATATTTGGGTCTTTCCATTCACTGGTAAGAATGTACTGAGAATTAGCATTTTTCAGGTTAGTATTCACTTGTATCTCCTGCCAAATAAATGCGCCAATCAGTAAGGCAAAACTAATGCCTACAAAAAGGCCAATAATACTTATTGATGTGTAGAGCGGCTTTTTCTTAAGGCTTCTCCATGCTATTTTAAAATAATTTTTAATCATTTTTGACTACTATTCGGTTAACTGATTTATTCCGTCCGCAATGATTTTACTGGGTTAGATGTTGCGGCTTTTATTGTTTTCACTGCAATTGTTATCATGGCTATTAAAACCGCAATTCCACCTGCTGTAAGAAATATCCAAATATTAAGATCGATGCGATAAGCATAATTTTGCAACCATTTACTCAGTGTATACCAAGCTATTGGTGTTGCAATAACAAAAGCTATAATAACCAGCTTTAAAAAATCCTTAGTAAGAAGTATGGTAATTGAAGACACACTTGCACCTACAATTTTACGAACCCCTATTTCTTTTCGACGTTGCGCCACAATAAGCAAAGACATTGCGAATAAACCAATGCAGCTCAAAATGATGGCAAGGATAGAACCGCTCCCAATCATCGTGATCATGGTGCGCTCGTTACGTAATGTGCGATCTATATTTTCATTTAAAAATGAGCCTTCAAATTCTGCATTAGGCTCAATAGTTTCCCAAGCTATTTTCACATCATCGTAAGCTTGTTCTAAATTTTGCGGTGTCACCTTCACATAAACATTGCTTAAGTTCCAGTTGGGAAGCGCAAATAAAGACATTGGGGCAATATTTTGATCGAGTTCCTGAAAGTTAAAGTCCTTAACCACACCAACAATATCGTAAGATCCCTCATCAAGTTTTATTTTAGAAGCCAGTATATCACCCTCATTAAGTAGTTTAGCCATAGCGTTATTAATAATAACCGATAGACTATCACTAGCGAGGTTATTTCGGAACGACCGACCTTGGATGACCTCTAAATCTAAAGTCTCAATATAATCTGCATCGACAACGACCATGTGCGTATCCACACCACGACCTTTATAATCAAAACCTAAAATACTTGTAGACCGAGATCCATCTTTACCAAGACCTAAGATATTATTGGATGCCGTAACACTCACAATATTCGGTTTATCTTGAAGTACATCTCGAATTAATTGCACCGCTTGCTGATCATTACGCTTGCCATTGAGAGGAAATGCGATGACCTGATCTTTATTGAAGCCCAAATCTTTTGCTCTCATATAGTCTACCTGAGCCCAAAGTACTAGGGTTCCACTAATAAGTAATATCGCAATACCAAATTGTAATACCATTAAACTATTGCGCAAGTGATCTTTTCCGCTACTATCCAATTTACCCTTTAAACTCTGCAACGTACCAAGACGACTCATTAATAGTGCTGGATAGCCACCTGCTATTAGCGTAATCAACACCACGCTTAAACCTAGCACGAGTAGCAATGAAGGGTTCAATAATATGGCAAACGAAGCCTGAGTCTTAAATAGGGTTTGGAAAAGGTCTAATAAAAGCGTCGCCATTAAAATACCCATACTTATTGATGCTAAAAAAACGAGCATACTTTCCCCCCAAAACTGAAAAAATAACTGTTTTTGGTTTGCACCTAAAGTTTTACGCATTCCAATCTCACGCAACCTTTGTGCACTTTTAGCAATACTCATATTAATAAAGTTAATACAAGCAATACATAAAATTAGAATGGCTATACCTAATACGAGATAGGGCATCATACGGTTTACCGTTACTGCGCCTTGATTAAAATTAGCAAATCGTACATCTGCCAAAGGCAACAATTTAATTTGTCTATAATCACCATTCGCATTCGGTTGAATTCCGTCACGTTTCGCATTATCAATTTCGTTTTTATAGTGTAGCTGTGTGAAATTTGTGGTACTCTTTTCAAACTGTTTTGGCCTTATTCCTTCAGAAAGTTGCATATAGACCTCATGATTCTGAATGTCCCAACGTCCTATTGCTCGAGCGTAGGCATGTAACGGCTGACTTTTAAAATTAAGAACTATATCGAATTTTATGGAACTTGTGTTAGGGAAATCTTCAATAATGGCTGTCACCATAAATGGCACGTTTTTTTCGTCTCTTAAAATAGTGACTGTTTGCCCAATAGGATTTTTATCCCCAAAGAGTCGATTTGCCGCGAGTTCAGTCATGGCGACTGAAGATTCTGAAGTTATTGGATTTTTTTTATTACCTTTTAGGATTGGATAGCTGAACATATCAAAAAAATCGGGATCGACATAAGCACCATTCATCTGCAATTGCTTGTCTTCATAATTTAATAACACACCAGATCCATTATAGCGTGTTATCTTCTCAACTCCTGAAATTTCATCGCGTAATGCCGAAGCAAAAGGTTCAGATTTTGATATATTAGCTTCGATACCGTTTACTTCACTGTCTTCAGAATATACTTGATAAAGATTCTCCTCATGGTCATGAAAACGATCATAAGACAGTTGAAAAAAGGCAAACATCGCTAACAGTATTGCCACACCAAATGCAGCAGTTAGACCAACCATGTTTAGCGCAGTAAACGTTCTATTTTTCCAAAGATTTCTTAGTGCTATTTTGAAATAATTTAAAATCATGATTTTTAGTTATTATTTTTTAATTGCTTTTAAATTATTGCTGTGAAAAAACTCTCGCAAAGCCGCAAAGTTTTTAATTAAATTTTCTCATTTTTCACCACTCACCACTTCTCACTTTATTCTGTCTTTAGACTATTTACTGGATTTGTCATCGCTGCTTTAATAGCTTGAAAACTAACAGTTAGAAAAGCGATACCTACCGCCAAACCACCTGAAACTGCAAATATCCACCAGCTCATTTCCATTCGGTAGGCGAAATCCTGTAACCATTTGTTCATGATGAACCAGGAGATAGGAGTAGCGATGACTATGGAAATCAATACCAATTTCAGGAAATCCTTACTCAATAGATTCACAATTCCCATTGAAGAGGCTCCAAGAACCTTGCGTATTCCTATTTCTCTGCGACGTTGCAACGTGCTGTAGGACGCTAGTCCTAGCAATCCCAAACAAGAGATAAAAATGGCAAGTAGTGCAAAACTTAGAAAAAGTGTCCCAAAGCGTTTTTCTGCTTCATACTGCTCGTTAAATAACTCATTGACAAAAGCGTATTCAAAAGTGGTATTGGGATAGGCTTTTTTAAAGCTATTTTCTATAATAGCAATCGTAGAGCTGACATTATTACCCGTCATTTTAAAATTGATTAAAGTGTTACCTGAATTATTATAGACCATGCTCAATGGTTTAATTTCCTCTTTCAGCGAAGTCATATGAAAGTCTTTGACGACACCGATAATCTTGCCTTTTCTGCCCCATTGATCAAAACCTTTGCCTATGATTTGTTCTGGGTTTGAATAACCCAATAGTCCAAATGCTTTTTCATTGATGATCATAGATTCTAGACTGTCGCTTGCTAAGTCTTTGGAGAAATTTCTACCAGCCAGTAGCTTGAGATCAAATTGATTGATATAATCATCGTCTATTCTATACCGGTCGATAGTGAGCGTCTGCTCATTGCCTTGTTGATTTACAATTTTAGTTAAGGCAGTACTGTTATCTCCACCACCACCAGGTACAGTCGCTGCGGTGGTTATGGAAATAATATTGGGAATATTGCTAAGTTCATCAATCATTATTTTTTGCTTTGCACTGCCGTTTGTTTCTACGATCATTATCTGATTCATATCAAATCCTAGATCCTGACTGCGCATATAATCAATCTGATTATAGACTATGATCGTACTCACAATCATTATAACAGAGATAGTAAACTGACTGATAACTAGTCCTTTTCGCAGTCTGGAGCCAGAGGAACTACTGGAGAACTTTCCTTTTAAAACTTTTATGGGTTTAAATGAAGATAACACCAACGCGGGATAGGATCCAGCTATGAGCGCTATTAATAGCGCTATACCAAATAAACTTATAGGATAGATAGGATCATCCCATATACTGCTTGCAATTTCCTTGCCTGCAAGTGTATTAAAATAGGGGAGTGCTAGCCATGTAAAGCCTATGGCTAGAAAAAAGGCAAACAAACAGATCACGATAGATTCACTTAAAAACTGAATGGAGAGCTGCCCTTTTTTGGCGCCTATAACCTTACGTATTCCAACTTCCTTGGCGCGTTCTACAGATCTTGCAGTCGTTAAATTGATAAAATTGATTGCAGCAATTAAAAGAATAAAAAGAGCCACGATAAGGAAAATATAAACATTGCCTATTTGGGGAGAAGAGCCACGTTCAGAATACAAGTAGATATCTTCAATAGGTTCTAAAAAGTAGGTGAGTTTCAACTCGACTTCTTTCATGATTTTACCATGAGTGCGCTCGTTGTAGGAAGCAATTTTAGCTTCTAGTGTTTTCGGATTTGCATTTTTATTCAGCAAAACAAAACCACGGTTATTGAAATCACCCCAAGACTCCTTCAGTTCAGGGTCTATAACTTCTGTATAGGTGGACATGGAGATAAGGATGTCACTTTTAATTTGAGTGTTTTTTGGATTGTCCTTCATCACTCCAGTAACAGTCGCTATTCTATTGCCATCCATTATTTTCAGGGTCTTACCTAACGCATTTTCATCTCCAAAATATTTCTTAGCAGTTGATTCTGATAGCACCAAACTGAAGGGTGTTTTAAGTGCTTCAATTGGATTTCCCTGCAATAACTCATAATCGAAGATTTGAAAGAAACTTTCATCCACCCCTAATACTTTGCTTTCATGGTAATTGTTATTACCTAGACGCACATCAAATTCCGTATCATTTAATCTGGTATTGTTTTCAACTTCTGGAAATTCGGCAGTAATCTCACTTAAAATATTCCAGTCTACAACAGGCGTCTTATATGTATTAGAAGGGGTCTCAATGTCTGTTACAACTCTATAAAGTTGATCCTTATTAGAGTGAAAAGCCTCATAGCTCAATTCATAACCTATGTACAATAGCAATAAAAAGCCTGCCGTCATTCCTACCGCAAGACCGCCTATATTAATGGCAGAATAGCTTTTGTGTCGCCATAAGTTCCTAAAGGCTATTTTGAAATAATTTTTAAACATGGTTCTTAGTTATTATTAGTTAGGTTTTTTTTAATTGTTGCTAGCCGCTTTATTCAAAACAAATTCTCACAAAGTCGCAAAAGTTTTTATTTATTCTTTTTTTTTACTCACCACTCACCACTCACCACTCACCACTCACCACTCACCACTCACCACTCACCACTCACCACTCACCACTCACCACTCACCACTCACCACTCACCACTCACCACTCACCACTCACCAACAAACCAGATCCACTAC
>NZ_PJBS01000054.1 GCF_002836055.1 Psychroflexus sp. MES1-P1E | reverse complement strand
GTTGATTTGAGGTAAATTTATATCTATTAGTACATTCCTATTTAATTGTTTTAAAAAGGCTCTCAGCGGTTGCATTATCCCAGCAATTGCCCTTTCTACTCATGCTTTGTGTTATCTTTATATCTTCCCTTAAAACACGAGACATTTTATTTGCTGCATATTGAACGCCTTGATCAGAATGAAATATAAAATTGAATTTGATATTTCTAATACTAATCGCTGATAACCACGCACTCCATACTGTGTTTTTGACTGTCATATCTTCACTCAACGACCATCCAACTATTTTTCTATCTGCTAAATCCAT
>NZ_PJBS01000053.1 GCF_002836055.1 Psychroflexus sp. MES1-P1E | reverse complement strand
TATTATAACTGGACAAACGCTTAATGAAATAGATGGTTTTTTCGAAACAGGGATTTTAACGGGTCACTTATACTTTGATGAAAATGGCAATGGTACTCAAGAGCCAAGTGAAGCAGATATGCCAAACGTTGATGTAGAAATTACTGATTCTTTCAGTCAAGTTCAGACTGTAACGACAGATGCCAACGGTGATTGGAGTATAGGATTATCACCTGGTAATGCTACATCAAATATCGATGAAACTGATCCAGATTTCCCAACGGGAGCAGCACAAACAGAAGGGGACGATCCAACCACGACCACTATTGTAAC
>NZ_PJBS01000052.1 GCF_002836055.1 Psychroflexus sp. MES1-P1E | reverse complement strand
CAAACGACAACAACTTTCTTGAAAGATAGAATACTAGAGCTGTTTAAGTAGAGTAGAGAGATTTATGGCAGTTGTCGTTTACAGAAGATGTTAGAAAGAGAGAACTTATTTTATTCTCGTTCCTATGTTGCTGTTTTAATGAGAGAGTTAGGACTAAAGAGTGTTTTAAAAAGGAAATTTGTTGTTACAACAAATTCAAATCACACCTACCCAATCGCTAAGAATATCTTAAACAGGAACTTCGAAAGTAATTCAATTGGTGAAAAATGGGTGTCTGATATTACATATATTAGGGTTAATGATGATTGGAACTACTTAACAACCATA
>NZ_PJBS01000051.1 GCF_002836055.1 Psychroflexus sp. MES1-P1E | reverse complement strand
TAAACGACAACAACTTTCTTGAAAGATAGAATACTAGAGCTGTTTAAGGAAAGTAGAGAGATTTATGGCAGTTGTCGTTTACAGAAGATGTTAGAAAGAGAGAACTTATTTTATTCTCGTTCCTATGTTGCTGTTTTAATGAGAGAATTAGGACTAAAGAGTGTTTTAAAAAGGAAATTTGTTGTTACAACAAATTCAAATCACACCTACCCAATCGCTAAGAATATCTTAAACAGGAACTTCGAAAGTAATTCAATTGATGAAAAAATGGGTGTCTGATATTACATATATTAGGGTTAATGATGATTGGAACTACTTAACAACCATG
>NZ_PJBS01000050.1 GCF_002836055.1 Psychroflexus sp. MES1-P1E | reverse complement strand
AGACCTAATCAGGTTTGGGCATCTGATATCACATACATTAGAACCGTAAAAGGATTTTGTTATCTCGCTTTAATAACGGATATGTATTCCAGAAAAATAGTAGGTTATGACCTTAGTGATAGCTTAGAACTTAAAGGGTGTGTAAGAGCACTTAATAAAGCCATATACGAAGCTAAAAATATTAATAGACTAATACATCATTCTGACAGAAGAATACAGTATTGTAGCAATGTATACACGCAAATACTCAAAAGAAAAAAGATAGACATTAGTATGACGGAAGAAAATCATTGCTACGAAAATGCCATGGCAGAGCGCGTAAACGGGATACTAAAAGATGAGTTTTAT
>NZ_PJBS01000049.1 GCF_002836055.1 Psychroflexus sp. MES1-P1E | reverse complement strand
GGAATTTCGTCAGCCTAGATTTTTTTGGTTCGTTTTTTCATCAATGGAAAAAATGAATAAAAACACTAATTTTATATGAAGCTTAAATAAAGAGTTACACTAAAACAGATTCAGTATCGCGGCTATTGCCTTGCACGGAATAGGAAAGATTCCTTGTCGAAGTAAAAGAACTTCTCTGTCGGAATGACAATAGTGAATTCAAGGCTTCAAGTTCCACAATACAGAGAAAAACGGCCTACTAAATTCAGCTGTAAAAACGGAATGGGAGAGATTCCTCGTCGAAGTAAAAGAACTTCTCTGTCGGAATGACAATAGTGAATTCAAGGCTTCAAGTTCCACAATACAAAAA
>NZ_PJBS01000048.1 GCF_002836055.1 Psychroflexus sp. MES1-P1E | reverse complement strand
GCACAAGAAAACAAACAACTAAACGATGAGAAAATTATCAGAATGATTCAAGATTATCGTAAAGTAGTTGGGCAGAGAACTGGTGGAATTAAGCTTTATGCAGAACTTAAACAAGGTTTTATAAATCAGGACATTAAAATTGGTAGAGATAAACTATACGATGTATTGAGACTGCACAATCTTTTAGTTCCTAAGCTTAAAAACTACGTGACAACAACGAATTCCAATCATCAATTTAGAAAGTATAAAAACCTGATTAAAGACCAAGTTCCTAATCGACCAGAACAGCTATGGGTGAGTGATATAACATACATTAAAACGGACAATGGACACAATTATCTAGCAATCGTTACAGA
>NZ_PJBS01000047.1 GCF_002836055.1 Psychroflexus sp. MES1-P1E | reverse complement strand
AGACTACAAAAGTCTGAACCGACCCTACGGCTACGCTCAGGACAGGCCAAGCAGGAACAGAATATGAGGCATAGTTGCTCGGGTAAGTAATCACATCTTTACAAAGCCCAAAGCTTTAAAGAGCATCTATGTAGATTCTGCGGGCTTAGACCTAAGGGTATTTATCTTACCAAGGGAGGTCTCTGTAATCACGAGCTTGATATAGCAGAGAAGTCAGCCGAAGTCATAGTAGTTAATGAGCTGAACATTAATGAAGGACTGAACAATAATGGTCTTTAATAAATAATGGAGCATTGGTATGCTCTAAGGGCAGTTGCCTAGTACCAAAGTAGCCATTGATTAAGCGAGACAACAAAA
>NZ_PJBS01000046.1 GCF_002836055.1 Psychroflexus sp. MES1-P1E | reverse complement strand
TATTTTAGATAGTTTCATCTGAATAAAACGTTTTACTGACAATGGGTTTTCTACGGATAATACAATGCTATTCTCCTGTAAATAATACGCTAACTGATAATGATAATAACCGGTAGCTTGCATCACGCAATGGCTATTAATATCTAAGAGCTTTACAAACTTTTTAAAGCCTGATACATTGTTTTTAAACTGAAAGTAATTACCATCAGAATCTGTGACATCGAATACCAAATGGCTAATATCAATTCCAAAATATTTAATATCTTTATTCATAGAAAATGTTTTTTGAAAGGACATACTACGTGAGTTTCAACGACTTAAAATCGAGGTCTAAAAAGCCTCATAGAACTGTACGAAATCTGTGT
>NZ_PJBS01000045.1 GCF_002836055.1 Psychroflexus sp. MES1-P1E | reverse complement strand
TCAGGAGTAAAACCTATCGTAAATTACCAGCACGTTTACAAAACAACATATCTCTATGGAAGCTACTCGCCAATTAATGGTGATAGCTTTGTTTGGGAAATCAACGGAGTAAGCACCCGAATATTCAAGGCGTACCTCGATGAATTCTCTTTGTACAATCCTAAAGAATATAAAATTGTGGTCATTGACAATGCGGGATTTCATTCCACAAAGAATATTGAGATACCCGACAATATCTGCCTACTAAGAATTCCACCCTACAATCCAGAATTGAATCCATGCGAACAGGTATGGCAATATATCAAGAACCGATTTAAGAACAGGCGCTTCGAAACTATGGAAGAGTTGAAAAAGTGGTTGCACGATATGGTC
>NZ_PJBS01000150.1 GCF_002836055.1 Psychroflexus sp. MES1-P1E | reverse complement strand
TTTACCGCGGCTAACGCCTTGCACGGAATGACAGGCTCGAAGTGACACCACTTTCCCCATCTAATGATTTCACAACACAGCCAAAAGACAATCCCCACTTTCAAACACAATAAGATTTATCAAAAAAAATATGCACTTTATTTTTGTTTTCTTTAAGAAAACATCTTTATTTGTAAGTTGTAAAGCATTGAATGCAGATTGCGCACAAAGTTAATGTATAGTCAACTTTCGCATAACATGGCAAGTGTATTTTAGCCAATTCAAAAGCTGACTAATCAGACTGTGGCGTTAAAACATGAAAAGTCTCATTTGATCCATTTATGGGACTCAGGGCGGCGAAGCTATGAGAAATAGTGGAGTAGAGGTGGGTGATTTTACAATGGACTTCGGTACAAATTGCTTTTCAGTAATTCACTCAGTCTCCTTGTAAAATTATACCGAAAGAAATATTATATTTTAAGAAACGAAACGCATGGCAAGCAATGTCAGTTTATTCAACTGGATTTGGCAGATCGCACAGAATTACCAAAGCTGTTTGAAGACTTTCGATTTGATAGTGTCTGCAATCTTGCTACCCAAGCAGGTGTTAGATATAGTATCGAAAAACCTATGAAGTATGTAGAAAGTAACATCATGGGTTTCGCCAATCTTTTAGAGTGCGTGCGAAATACAAAAGTAAAAAAACTGGTTTATGCCTCCAGTTCTAGCGTTTATGGCATAAATGACAAAATTCCTTTTGAAACCACCGACAGCGTGGATCATCCGATTAGCCTTTACGCCGCGTCCAAAAAATCTAACGAACTGATGGCTTACACCTACAGTCATTTATACGATTTGCAAACAATTGGTCTGCGATTTTTTACCGTTTACGGGCCTTGGGGTCGTTTAGATATGGGGATGTTTTTGTTTACGGAGGCCATTTTGAATGACCACCCCATCAAGGTGTTTAATGAAGGGCGATTGTCCAGAGATTTTACCTATATTGATGATATCGTGCAGGGAGTAGAAAATATTTTACTCCAAGACCAACCCGATCATAAAAAGTACAGCTTGTACAATATCGGAAATGGCAGTCCTGTGCAGTTGATGGACTTCATCAGTGCCATAGAAGATAAAATTGGCAAAACTGCCGAAAAATAAATGCTGCCTATGCAGCCCGATGATATGGAAAAAACCTGGGCAGATACAAACGAACTAAAGCGAGATTACAATTATAAACCGAGTACTTCCGTTTCACAAGGTGTAGACAGTTTTGTGGAGTGGTATAAAAACTATTACTAGCTTTAGACCCTAAACCAATCTACAAATCAACGCTTAAACAATTCAACCAATCAGCAATAATGTTTATTACGATAGCAATCGGGACCAATAAGCAACAAAGCAATTAACCATCATCTCATTGAAATCAATAATTAAAAAGTTTTTACCGCAATTCACCTATTTTTACCATCACTTGAAACATAGGTTATTTATACTTATTGTTTCCAGTGTTTTTGTTGGTTTATTGGATGGCTTAGGCTTGGCGATGTTTCTCCCATTAATAGAGCTTTTTTCAGATTCAAATGCAATCGTGGATCCAAATGGGCATGGAAATTTGAGCTATTTCTTAAGTGTTTTCAATGCCCTAGGGATTGAGTTAAATTTAGCCGTCGTACTAATCACAATGTTCTCTTTCTTTGTGCTAAAAGGACTAGCAGTTTTCGTCGTTAGGTATTTGAGAGTGATATATCAACAATATTTTATTGCGAAAATAAGGCTCGACTGTTTAAATGCTTTAGCAGAATTTAGTTACGAAGGCTATGTGAAGTCTGATGCGGGGGTCATTCAAAATGCTTTGACTGGGGAAGTAGAAAGAGTCATGCAAGGTTTTAAAAATTATACAGATATTTTACAACAGCTTATGATGTTGTTAACCTATACAACATTAGCAGTACTTTCAAGTCCAGAGTTTGCCTTGTTAATTGTAGTAGGTGCATTTTTGTCTAATTTAATTTTTACGACGCTCTACAGAAAAACAAAAATACTATCTTCAATATTGGTGAAAGATAACAATGCCTTCCAGGGCTATATCATTCAAGCCGTGGTATTTTTTAAATATTTAAAAGCAACAGCAACCATGCCGATGTATGCCAACTTTTTAAAATTAAAAGTGGAGGAAATAGAGAAAACCAATAAAAAAATGGGGGTTCTAAGTAGTATCATGTTAGGTGCTAAGGAACCAATTACAATCGGGATAGTAGTGTTGGTCATTTACATCCAAATTACAATTTTAAATGGGGTGTTTTCCTCAATTGTTCTAAGTTTGCTGATGTTTTACCGAGGATTAACATCTCTAAACACACTACAAAATTCATACAACCAATTCCTTGGTAAAATAGGGTCCATGGAAAACATGGATAGTTTTATGAAAAATTTAAAAACAAAGGCGACCAAAACAGGTAAGGCAACTTTTAATCACATTTCACAATGTATTCAATTAAGTGATGTTTCATTTTCCTACAATACGAGTGCAGATGTTTTAAAAAACATAACCTTAGAAATTAAAAAAAATGAATCCATCGCTTTTGTGGGCGAGAGTGGTTCAGGAAAAACAACTTTGTTAAATATAATTAGTGGCTTATTAACACCTTCAAAAGGTGAAATGCGTATCGATGGAGTGGATACGAAAACCTTAAACATAGCTACTTTTCAGCAACGAATAGGTTATATAACCCAAGAACCTGTTATTTTTGATGATACAATTTTTAATAATGTTACGCTTTGGAGTCAAAAAACAGCGCAGAATCTTAAAAAGTTTTACAAAGCAATTACTCAAGCAAACCTAACCCAGTTTTTAGAAAATTCAGAAGGAAAAGAAAATACGCAAGTAGGAAGTAATGGGGTGAGCTTGAGTGGCGGACAAAAACAACGCATCACCATTGCAAGAGAGCTTTTTAAAGAAGTTGATTTGTTGTTGTTAGACGAAGCCACCTCTGCATTAGATTCAGAAACAGAAAACAACATCCAACAGAATATAGAACAATTAAAAGGTAAATATACCATGATTACCATAGCGCACAGATTAACAACCATTAAAAATGTGGATAAAGTCTATGTTTTTGACAAAGGAACAATTGTTGACTCAGGAAGCTATGAAGAACTTTTAGAAAATTCAGTTGCTTTCAAAAAAATGATAAGCTATCAACAGGTATAATTTTAATTAGAATAATACATCTAGCAAAACTTGATTTTTAGAAATATATTTTTAAATAAAAAAAATGTTAAACAATAAAACAATATTAATAACAGGGGGAACAGGTTCTTTAGGAAAAGCATTAACTTCTCACATATTTAAAACCTATCCTGAGATTAAAAAGCTGATCATCTTATCAAGAGATGAGCAAAAGCAGTTTGTAATGGCCCAAGAATATCCTGCCGACAAATACCCTCAAATACGTTTTCTTTTAGGAGATGTTAGGGATAAAGAGCGAATGGTAAGAGCGTTTAAAGGTGTAGATTATGTAATACATGCGGCAGCCATGAAGCATGTGCATTTAGCAGAATATAACCCTGATGAATGTATCAAAACTAATATTGGTGGAGCTCAAAATGTAATACACGCTGCTTTAGAAACAGAGGTTCAAAATGTTGTTGCATTATCCACGGATAAGGCATGTGCGCCTATCAATTTATATGGGGCTACAAAGTTGACGTCAGATAAATTATTTGTTGCAGCCAATAATATTAAAGGGACTAATCCTATTAAGTTTTCGGTAGTAAGATATGGAAATGTAATGGGGTCAAATGGTTCTGTAATTCCATTCTTTATGAATAAAAAGAAAGAAGGAAAATTACCAATAACAGATCTTTCTATGACTCGTTTTAATATATCTTTACAAGGAGGAGTAGACATGGTAATGCATGCAATGGAGCACGCATGGGGTGGTGAAATATTTATTCCAAAAATACCTTCTTATAAAATTACAGAGGTAGCTGAAGCCGTTGCGCCTGAGTGCAAGTTAGAAATTGTTGGAATTAGACCAGGAGAAAAAATACACGAAGAGATGATTACAGCATCAGATTCATTTTACACCTATGATTTGGGCAAATATTATACCATTTTACCATCAGTTCCTAGATTCAAAATTAAAGAATTCACAACAAAATTTAATGCGAAACTTGTTCCAGAAGGTTTTAATTATAATTCAGGGGATAATACAGATTGGGAAACTGTAGATAGTTTAAGAAATTTAATAAAGGAGCACGTAGATTCAACATTTAAAGTATAATGGGACAAAAAATAATACCTTACGGTCGTCAAAATATAACTCAGCAAGATATTGATGTTGTTATAGAAACATTACAATCAGATTATTTAACGCAAGGGCCAAAAATTTTAGAGTTTGAAAATGCTTTTGCTAGGTATATCGGGAGTAAGTATGCAGTTGCAGTTGCCAATGGAACCGCTGCCTTGCATTTGAATGCATTAGCATTAGGCGTAAAATCAGGTGATAAAGTAATCACTACGCCCATAACTTTTGCAGCATCTGCGAATTGCGTGAGGTATTGCGGTGGAGAAGTGGTTTTTGCAGACATTGATCCGGAAACGTACTTATTAGATATAAACGCTGTAAGAGCTTTGCTGGAAGCATCCCCGAAAGGGACTTACCAAGGAATTATACCAGTTGATTTTGCAGGGCGCGCAGCAAATTTAGAGGCTTTTAGGGCATTGGCAGATGAGTTTGGTTGTTGGATCATACAAGATTCTTGTCATTCCCCGGGTGGGAGTTTTGTTGATAGCAAAGATGTGCGTCAAAATTGCGGAAACGGACAATTTGCAGATTTGGCTATTTTTTCCTTTCACCCAGTAAAGCATATTGCATCAGGGGAAGGCGGAATGGTCACTACAAATGACGAGGCCCTATATAAAAAATTACTAAAATTAAGAACACATGGAATTGTAAAATCAGATGATTTATATACAAATTCAATTGCATTTGCTGGCGGAGAGGATATGTATCCTTTATGGTATATGGAAATGCAGGATTTAGGTTTTAATTATCGTTTAACAGACTTCCAGGCAGCATTAGGTTTAAGTCAATTGAAGAGAGCGGATGAAGGAATAATTAGAAGAAGAGAAATAGCTTATACCTATTTTGAAGCCTTTAAAAATAAATCTTTTGTAAAAGGACAATCAGGAGTAATTGAAGGACACGCTTATCATCTATACATACTAGAAGTAGAAGATAGATTAGAGCTGTATAATTATTTAAGAAGCAAAAGTATTTTTGCCCAAATACATTATATACCCTGTCATTTAATGCCTTATTATAGACAATTTGGATGGAAAGAAGGGGATATGCCTCAGGCTGAAAATTATTACAAACATTGTATTAGTTTACCAATGTTCCCTACATTAACAGCAGAAGAACAAGAATTCGTAATTACAACCATAAATGAATTTTATGTCTAATCTTTGTGTTATTCCAGCACGTGGCGGTAGCAAAAGAATTCCAAGAAAAAATATTAAAGATTTTCTTGGTAAGCCAATCATAGCGTATTCTATAGAAGCTGCTTTAAGTTCAGGCCTTTTTGATGAAGTAATGGTTTCAACAGATGATGAAGAAATTGCAGCCATTGCAAAAGAATATGGTGCTTCTATTCCCTTTTTCAGAAACAAGGAGAACGCAAATGATTTTGCTACATTAGCAGATGTCATAGACGAAGTGAAAATTTATTATCAAGAAAAAGGAGTAGATTTTGATACTGTTTGTTGTTTTTTACCAACGGCTCCTTTTGTTAGTGCAAATTTATTAAATAAGGGATTTAAATTACTCAAAGAGCAAAATGTTGACTCTGTTAAGCCAATAGTTCGTTTTTCTTATCCAATACAACGTTCTGTAAAAATAAATGATGTAGGACTGCTTGATATGTTTTACCCAGAACATCAAAAAACGAGATCGCAAGATTTAGAGCCCGCATATCATGATGCTGGCCAGTTTTATTGGATGACATATGAAACAGGACTGCGTGGAAATAAAAAATATGGTTTTGAAATATCAGAACAATTGGTTCAAGATATTGATACTGATGAAGATTGGAAAATTGCAGAATTGAAATATCGATTTAATTTTGATAAATAATATTCTTTTTAGAATTAATGCTGGTGATGCACATGGATTAGGGCATTTATCCAGAAATTTGGTATTAGCGGATATTTTCAATAAAAATGAATTCACTTGCAAGTTTTTAATTGAGACAGACAATGAGCAGAAAACATTAGAATTTATCAAACATAAAAGTGCTAAAAATTTTAAGATTATTTTTTTACACCATGGAATTGACATAAATAACGATATTAACAATATTAAAAACAACTATTTAATTGGTAAATGTTTTCTAATACTTGATCATTACAATCATGATGTTGAATATCATAAGGCTTTAAAAATAAATAATATAAAATGGGCTCAATATGATTATAAAAAAGAAAACCAAATAATATCAGATATTGTAATTAACGCGAATATAGGTGTAAAAACTATTGATTATAAGGCTATTACTAATAAAAAAACTAAATTATGCATTGGTGAAAAATATGCCTTAATAAATAAAGTTTTTAAAAAAACGCTACAATCAAAAATTGAAAACAAAATTTTAATTGCCATGGGAGGTGGAGCATATCCTATTCAATTAATGGATATGATAAAACATATTGTTGCAAACAACGATTATATTTTTGATATCATTACATCTGATAATAGATTAACAATCGAGCTAGAATTCTTTAAAAATGTCCAATGTCATAAAAATCCGATTAACATAGCGGATATATATGCGCGAAATCAATTTGCTTTTGTTGCTGGTGGCGTTACCACATATGAATTAGCGTATTTAGATATACCTATGATTTTGATTCCATACACAGAAAATCAAAAACAAAATGCAATAATATGGCAAGAATATTTCTCTGGTATTAGTTTTTCTTCAATTGAAATTTTTACCATAATACTTCGTAAAGAAGGATTAAAATCTATAATTAAAAAGTTACTTCAACATTACAAAAAAGGCACTGTAATTATTGATGGAAATGGCGCAAAACGTATTGTAAATAAAATTATAAAATTTATAAATGAGCAATCAAATTAATCGAAATTATTTTTACGGCGATAAGGTTTATCTAAGAGAAATGACTTTAGAAGATATGCCTTATATTTTGAAATGGAGAAATGATCCTGATATAAAAAAGTGGATGTTTATCCAAAATGATATAACCATAGAAGAACATCTAAAGTGGTTTAAAACAAGAAAAGATAGACTTGATTACATAATTTGTGATAAAAGTAATGATAAACCCATTGGAACTGTAAATTTTAGTAATATTCAAAGTAAAAAACCAGAAGCAGGTAAAATGCTTGGAGATAAAAGCTATTGGGGTGGCGGATATGCTAAAGATGCTTTTTCGTTATGGTTAGCTTTTGGTTTTAATAAACTTTTATTTGAAAAAATTATGATAAAAACAATGGCTAATAATCACGCTAATATTTTTTTGAATGAAAAACTTGGTTTTAGAAAGATTAAAAGTGTTAAAATTAATATTTCAAATGATAACATAGTTGATGTTGTTCTAATGGAAAAAACTAATAAACATGAATAATAAAACATATATAATTGCAGAACTCTCTGCAAATCATAATAACGATTTTGAACTGGCTGTAAAAACTATTCACGCTATGGCAGCAGCTGGTACTGATGCTGTAAAAGTGCAAACTTATAAGCCAGAAAGTCTAACGCTTGATCTAGATAAAGGTTATTTTGCACCTCGAACAGAAGGTTTGTGGAAAGGGTACACCCCTTGGAAACTTTATACTGAAGCTGCAATGCCTTATGAATGGCAACCAAAACTAATGAAAATTGCCAATGATTTAGGTATGGATTTTTTCAGTTCACCTTTCGATATAGAAAGTGTTGATTTCTTAGAAAAAATGGACGTACCCATGTATAAAATTGCTTCTTTTGAAATTACAGATATTCCACTAATTAAACATACAGCTTCTAAAGGCAAACCAATTATAATGTCTACAGGTGTTGCTACTCAGGAAGACATACAGCTTGCTATTGATACTTGTAAAAGTGTTGGCAATAATCAAATAACTATTCTAAAATGCACGTCGCAATACCCCGCAACTATTGAACAAGCCAATATGTTAACCCTACCAGATATGAAACTGAAATTTGGTGTTGAAGTTGGTCTTTCAGACCACACTATGGGAAGTTTAGTGCCGACTGTTGCTGTTGCATTAGGCGCTACCGTCGTAGAAAAACATTTTATTCTAGATCGTAATTTAGGTGGGCCAGACTCGGCATTTTCAATGGAACCTCATGAATTTGAGGAAATGGTTAAAGCAGTAAGAGACACAGAAGCAGCATTAGGAAAAATAACCTATGAAGTTTCCGAAAATGATAAAAATAGAAGAAGATCTTTATTTGTTGTAAAAGATATAAAAAAAGGCGAACTAATTACAGAACAAAATATTCGTAGTATAAGACCTGGATTTGGGTTGCATCCGAAGTATTATCATGAAGTTTTAGGTAAAAAAGCAGTTACAGATTTAGAAATTGGAGCACCTTTCAGTTTTGAAATGATTGCCAAATAAAGAATTGATTAGACTACTTCTAAAAAGTTAAAAATAAACAGTCAATGAAATTAATAAAAAAAATGTAATCTAAGTATTTTGAAAACTTAGCATATTTTTATAAACACTTGCGTTATCGATTGTTTGTGATGATAATATTAGGTGTATTCGTTGGTGTTCTAGATGGTTTCGGATTAGCCATGTTCATGCCGTTATTAGAGATGGTTAATGAAGTAAAGCAAGCTAACGGTTCATCCTTAGGTAATCTTAGTTTTTTATTAGATGGTCTAGAATTCATTGGTCTTTCATTAAATCTAACTGCAGTTCTGCTGTTAATGATATTTTTCTTTGCATACAAAGGAATTATTAAATTTTTTTCAGGTATATATAATGCCATACTTCGTAAATTTTTCATTAACAAATTGCGAAACCAATTACTTTCATCTTTCAATCAAATTAAATTTAAATATTTTGTTATTTCAGATGTGGGACGTATTCAAAATACTATGTCTGTTGAAATTGAAAGAGCTTCGGCTGCTTTTTACAATTACGCCAATACATTACAACAAGCCATAATGGTATTGGTGTATGTTGGCTTTGCATTTTTTGTAGATATTCGCTTTGCATTACTCGTAACCATTGGTGGTGTTTTATCTAATTTTTTATACAAGTCAATTTATAAAAAGACTAAGGGAGCTTCTAAAGAGTTTACAAAAGATTCTCATTTATATCAAGGGCAAATTATACAATATGTTAGTAATTTTAAATATTTAAAGGCAACTGCATTATTAGATGTGTATTCTAACCAACTTCGTAAAAGTATTAATGCTATAGAGCGGAGTCGTTTTAGAATCGGAAAATTAAGTGCTCTTTTAGAATCTGCTCGTGAACCCATATTAATTGTAGTTGTTGCAAGTGTAATTTTAATTCAGACGCGCTTATTAAATGCTTCTTTAGGACCAATATTAGTGAGTTTGTTGTTTTTTTATAGAGCTTTATCTTCCTTAATGAATTTGCAAAATTCATATAATCGTTTTTTAGAGTTATCGGGTTCACTAGATAATTTAATGGATTTCCAAAAAGAGATAAATAATGAGAAAGAACAGAATGGTAAACAAGTTGTTGAAAGATTAAACACTATGCTTGAACTAAAAGAGGTTTTCTTGACTTATGATAAAGTAGCTATTCTTAAAAATATTAATTTAAAAATTGTCAAAAAAGAAACTGTAGCTTTCGTTGGAGAAAGTGGTTCTGGTAAGACAACATTAGTAAATATTTTAGCGGGTCTTAATCCCGCAGATGAAGGCAATGTGTATATTGATGGTAACGACCGGAATACCATTGATATAAAATCGTACCAAAAAAAAATAGGATATATAACACAAGATCCCGTTATTTTTAGTGATACCATTTTTAATAATGTTACACTTTGGGCAGCACCAAACATTTTAAATACTAGCCGTTTTCGAGAAGCTTTACAAAAGGCTGCAATTAACTCTTTTGTAGACGAACTTCCATTGGGAGTCGAAACTATTTTAGGAAATGATGGCGTTAACCTTAGTGGAGGTCAAAAACAGCGGATTTCTATTGCAAGAGAATTATATAAAAATATTGATATTCTCATTATGGATGAAGCGACTTCGGCCTTAGATAGTGAAACAGAAAAAGCGATTCAAAAAAGTATTGATGCCCTGAAGGGCCAATACACCATTTTTATGGTCGCTCATCGCTTATCAACCATTCGTAATGCTGATAAAATAGTTGTAATGAGTAAAGGAGAAATTCAACAAATTGGTTCATATGCGGAACTTATTGAATCGTTCCATTTATTTAAGAAAATGATAGCGTTGCAAGAGTTATAAAAATTATATTAAATATTAATTTTAAATATTATTTTGATTTCTTTACTAATTAAAAAAATTACTAACAAACAAATTATATTGTTTAATAAACATAGAAATGTGCTTCCTATTGTTTGTAATAAAGAAAATCGCAGTCATTTTTATTTTTTAGATATTGATTTGTTTTGGCGATATATCCCTTTTAAAACTTCCGATAAAAGAAAGCATAAAATAATGTATGTTCTATTAAATGTTATAAATCCGAAGTTTATAATATCCATGAATTGGATTACTGCAAGAGAAAGTTTATATAAGGTTTGGACAGCAAAACATCCTCAAAGTAAATTTATAGTGGTACAGCATGGAGCTTATGTAGGAGGATTTGTGACAAATATCCCACATAGATATACTAAATGTGATGTTTTTTTAACATGGGGCTCTTATTTTGTTGACCAATTTTCAAAATACAATCATAAAAAAAAGGTCCAAATTATTTGCTATGGTAATCCCATTTATAATAACTTTGTTAGAGAAAATTATCAATATAAAAATAATAATTCAAATAAAGTTTTATTATTACCAAAGGCTACAGATTATCAAAACTTGAATCAATTATATAAACTGATAAAAAAGTTAAATGAATTAAATTTTGAAGTAGTTATAAAATCGCATGGAAAACAAGGTAGTAATGAATTAAACACTGATGGTACTTTAAAATACCCTAAAATTAAAGGTGTTAAGCAGATAAATGGAGTATTATATCCTATTTTACAAAGCAACGATTATGATTTTATTATTTCAGATCATTCCTCCTCTTTATTAGATACTATATTCTTTAAAAATAAAGTGCTTTATTTTGATCCTAAAAATAAGGTAAACGGATATGAAACCAATTATTCTAATTTTTTAGTGAACTTATTTGAAGAAGATTTTAGTTCTATTTCCAAAAATAGTTTTTATGAATTACTATCTATTGAAAATCAAGAAGCGCTTTTACATAATATGATATATATGGGTAATAATAGTATTGATTCAAAAATTTTGTCTGAAAATAAAAAATAAATGATAAAAAGAATAAAAAGGCAACTTGTACTACTAAGAAATACGATCCTTTACCACAAATGGAATTTTTTTGCCAAAAAAAACCAATCTAAATTCCAGACAAATGCTAAAACTGATTTTATAGTATCCATAGCTAGTTATCCAAAACGAGCCCATTTATTACCTGCTGTATTTGAAGCGTTAAATAAACAAACTCTAGTGCCACAAAAATGGATTTTGGTTTTGTCCGAAGAAGAATGGCCAAACCTTACTTTACCTAGCTACTTAAATAAGTTAATTAAAAGAGGGCTTGAAATTGTGTGGGTAAAAAATAATACTTATGCGGTGAAGAAATTCATGCCCGTGGCAGAGAAATACTCCAATCTAGCGATTGTAACCCTAGACGATGATATTATCTACCACCCTTCATTATTACGGGGCTTAGTAAAACAAGCGGAAATAGAGAAGATGGCAGTAATTGGCTATGTGGGTAAAGCAATTTTAAAAAAGGATAAAGAGTTACATTTACACTACAGAGAAAAAGATGCAGCATCCATCACAACACCTTCTGAACAAGTATACTTAATAGGCTGGGGTGGAATATATTATCCACCGCATAGCTTAGATGAAAAGGTGCTAAACATGGAGGCTGTGCACAAAATAGTGCCTGGAAGAGGTTCAGACTTTTGGTTTTGGGCTGCGGCTCACGCTAAAAACACAAAACAAGTTTGTTTAGGTATACCAAAGGATTATAATTTGGGCATTCCTATTCCCCAAAATGAAATGACAAAGCCTAAAGATCAGCCTGAGGGAGATGTGGTACCAAACCGTTTTCAAATGGCTGTGGACTATTTTGGGATACGGGAAAAGTTGTTACGAATTTTACCTGATGAAAATGGTGCAAAGTAAAGTGAATAGCAAGCGGATCTTAGGTATTCATATACTACTTGCATTATTGTCTCCACTAATAAGCCTATTTTTACTTCTGAAAAGTGGCAATAGTCGCATTATAGTACCTGCGGGAACTATATTGATGATGTTTTTAGGTAGTGCATATATTTACAATGCAGGATCAGACGGTGCATCTCACTTGGAGACCATAGAACGATACTATGTAAATATGGAAATATGGGAATTCATCTCTGTTTTCTTTGAATTGATATCGCTAAATAACACCAATGCACCTTCAGGCATTAGCGACCCCTATTTACATTTCTTAGGGTTTCTGTCAGGCAGTGTATTTGGTACACCTGAATTACTGCATGTATTTGCGGCTTTTTTTTACGGTATTATATATTTCTCCATAATTCGCATTTTATTTCAAAGAATCGATTGGCCAAAAGGGATCTCTCTTATTGCAACCCTATTTTTAATTTTTTTAACATATCGCGGGATAACAGGTCTCAATTCCATTCGTTGGTGGACAGCTATGTGGCTTTTGGTTTATGGGTTATTAGCGTATTGGAATTATGGAAAAAGGAAGTTTTTACTTTTAGCTCTTCTGTCAATTTATATTCATTTTTCTTTTATAGCATTCGTTATACCCTCATTTGCAGCAATTTGGTTATTCAAAAAGCCAAAAGTAATTTTTGTTATTTGGATTGTTAGCTTTTTCCTCGGAGCGAGCTATCAGTTGATCGAGCCATACGTGCCAGCCTTAAACGTGATAGAGCAAAAAGAAAGGTATACGCTTAACGAAGAAGAAATGGAAAAAACCAAGGCATTAAGAGCAGATGCACCAAAAAAGAGCAAAAGATTTTATGCATCTTTAGGTGAAACTTCCTTTAGGGATTATAGCATCCCGTTTATGATTGTTTTCTTGTTTTGGATAAGAAATAAAATGGGAGGAAATAAAAGTGCTATTTCAGACCAAATGTTTGCCGCAGGGGTACTTCTCTATTCTTTTGGCAACGTAATGGAGTTTTCGCCATCTTTGCATGGGCGCGCCAAAGCAGGAGCAGCAGTTTTGATTTTGATAGCAGGCTTGCTAAGTTTGTCTGAGTTATACGCCAACAACATTAAACTGTATAAAAGTTTTCAAGCTCGTCTTGTTATGAGTGTCTTCTGTCTGAGTACTATCCCTGTTGTCTTATTTCACTTATCGTATGCATTGAATATGCTAAGCGCGTTCACTATTGTGTTTCCCGCAGCCTCTTGGTTTTTGGGAGGCAATGATTTTAGTATTAGAGATCTTCTAGTGGTTGTTTTTTAGGCTATGCATTTGAGCAAAACACTAGGTCTTACAGTCGTAAAATTTGATATTTCAAATTTATTCAAATTAAGTTGATATGCTTTTTCATACGTTAGATTTTCTTTACTTTTTTGCGATATTTTTTTTCCTTTATTGGTTTCTTTTCAAAGAAAACATTAAAGCACAAAATATATTGATACTTGTAGCCAGTTATGTGTTTTATGGTTGGTGGGATTGGAGGTTTTTGTCTCTCATTGCTTTTAGTACTGTCGTCGATTATGCCGTTGGAAGAGGCATCTATAATAGCCCTAAAACTCAAAAAAAGACAATACTTCTTTGGGTTAGTATAATTACAAATATTGGAATCTTAGGTTTTTTTAAGTATTTCAACTTTTTCGCTGAAAACCTAGGAAATCTTTTAAGAACAGTTGGTTTTGAGCCGCATGAAACCACTTTAAATATTATTCTGCCAGTAGGAATTAGCTTTTACACTTTTCAAACCCTGAGTTACACTATAGATGTTTATCGCAGTAAAATTAAGCCCGCTTCAGATTTTATTTCTTTTGCAGCATTTGTAAGTTTTTTCCCGCAGTTAGTGGCAGGACCGATAGAGCGTGCGAGCCACTTATTACCTCAGTTCTATAAAAAGCGTCAATTTAATTATCTACTAGCAGTAGATGGTAGTAAGCAAATTTTGTGGGGTTTATTTAAGAAAGTGGTAATTGCTGACAAATGTGGTGAGCTAGCCAATCTTATTTTTGATAATTCAGCGGATTTAAACGGATCCTCTTTAATTTTAGGAGCGATATTCTTTTCCTTTCAAATTTACGGTGATTTTTCGGGTTATTCAGATATAGCTATTGGTGTGTCGCGCCTTTTGGGTTTTGATTTGAAGCAAAATTTTGCTTTCCCATATTTTTCAAGAGACATTGCTGAGTTTTGGAGACGCTGGCATATATCTCTATCAACATGGTTTAGAGATTACTTGTACATTCCTTTAGGAGGCAGTAGAGGAGGCATATCTGGAAAAATTAGAAATACCTTTGTAATTTTTCTGGTTAGTGGTTTTTGGCATGGTGCTAATTGGACTTTTGTCTTTTGGGGTTTTTTGAATGCACTTTATTTCCTTCCGCTATTACTGGCGAATAAAAACAGAGTGAACACAGATATTGTGGCAGGCAATGGTTTTTTCCCAAAGATATCGGACTTTATAAAAATCATTGGTACATATATATTAACGACATTTGCTTGGATCTTCTTTAGAGCGGAGAGTATTTCTCACGCTATAGAATATATATCGGGTATTTTCACAGGTTCGTTTTCTGCTGATCCGTTCTTCTCTACAAATCATTGGGGTAATATTTTTATAACGCTAGCGTTGATTGCTTTTTTTCAAGTATCAGAATGGTATGGACGCTTTGGGAAGTTTGGATTGCAAAACTTATTTATAAAGAATAATCGATTAATACGTTGGTCTTTTTACTCAGTCCTCATTTTTTTAATAATGATTTACTACCAGACTGACCGCAGTCCGTTCATTTATTTTCAATTTTAGCTACATGTTAAGTTATTTTAAGAAGTTCTTAGTTTTTATCTTTTTTGCCTCTTTTGTCTATTTGTGTAGTCTAACATTATGGGCAAATATTCCTTATTCTTATATAGGTTCGAACTTTTTATACCGCCAAGGTTCTTACGGTCATTTGAATACGCGCTTAAAAGAAATTCCAGAGTATGGAGAGGTAGATATTCTTTTTGTAGGCAGCTCAAGAGTTTACCGAGGTTTTGATCCAAGAATTTTTAAAGAAAATGGTCTTAAAGTGTTTGTACTCGGTTCGAGTAGTCAAACTCCTTTGCATTCCTATATCTTATTAAATCGTTATTTAAAGGTTTTGAATCCGAAATTGGTCGTATTTGACCTGCTCCCAAATACTTTTGCAAATAAAGGGGTGGAACCAACCCTAGATTTATTAGCTAACGATCGAATTGATCAATTAAGTTTTGAAATGGCATTTGAGCAGAATGATTTAATGGTGTGGAATACGATGATCTATGCATCAATTATGAATGTCATTGGTAAACACAATGACTTTGAAGAGCCTATTCATAAGCCAAAAGATCATGATACTTATATAAAAGGAGGATATGTTCATAAAGATTCCAGCTTTCAAAAAGAAGTTGAAATATGTGAAAAAGAAAAGTCAATGAAATGGCATGAACCGCTTGATGTCCAATTGAATTATTTCAAAAAAATGATTTCTTTACTAGATAGAAATAATCAGAAATTTGTCTTTGTAAATATGCCTATAGCGCATTTCCATTGTTATAGCAATAATGATATATTAAAGGCGTATATTCCTGAATCCGTTCCATACCTTGATTTTAATCGACTATTGGATTTTCATGACTCAACAGATTTCTATGATGAATACCACCTGAATGAAGGGGGAGTTGATAAATTGGATGAATATTTTATAAATGAATTTTATAATTTAAAACCGAACTAGTATTTATATTGGTCCGTTTATAAAAAAACAAATAGAGAATGAATATAGCATTACTTTTAGAGCAAAAGCTTGATCCAAATGCTGGAGGTGTCCAAAGAAGCACATTTAAGTTAGTCAATATTTTTCAAACTTACCATCATCATTCTATTATAATATCTGTAGGAAAACATACTAGTCGGAAGGAAAATTTTGAAGGAATTACACTTTATTATGTCAATATTGACCAAGATATTCAATTAAAAAACATTCTAGAAAACGAGGAAATAGATTGTGTCATTAATCAAACCGGTTATTCTGTTGGTTTAACAAAACTAATTTTAAAAAGCAAACCTTCAAAAACAAAAATTATAAACACATTACGAATTAATCCACTAAATTTTTACGATAATCATCAAAATATAATCCAGGAGCTTTTCAATAGAAAAAAAATTGGTTTTTTAAATACATTGCTTACTAGAAAGTTGATTTTGTCATATCATATTATTAAGCAAAATATAGAGTTGAGCTATATAGTTAAAAAAACAGATGCATTCGTTATGCTCTCAGAGAGATTCAAACCTGAATTGTTTTTTTTGGCACCACCGCTTAGAAAAAATGAAAATAAAATCTTCGGAATCGGAAACCCTTTTCAAAGACCCGAAATCGATATAAAAAACCTCCCTAAAGAAAATATTGTTTTATATGTAGGCAGGTTAAATATCCAACAAAAAAGAGTGGATTTACTACTGCAAATATGGAAACGATTGCACGCAGAAGCGCCTGATTGGAATTTTTGGGTATTAGGTGAGGGTCAGGAAAAGAAAAAAATGAAGCAATTTTGTGAAGAAAATAATTTAGATCGAATTACTTTTTTTGGAAAAGTAAATCCAAATGAGTATTATGAAAAAGCTAAAATATTTCATATGACTTCTGCATTTGAAGGTTTTGGAAACGTGCTCATAGAAGCCCAAAGTTATGGATGTGTACCTGTTTTATTTGATTCGTATGCTGCAGCATCAGATATTGTAATTCAAAATAAAAATGGTGTTTTGATACCACCATTTAGAATAGATGAATATGTAAATCAAACGAAAAGATTAATGAATAATCCAACAGAATTAAAAAAAAAATCAGAAAATGGATTTGAAAATGTGTTGCGATTTTCTTATGAAAAAGCCTATGAAAAATGGGAGGATGTTTTTAAATCATTAAAATAACAAGATTCTTTCGAATTTTAATGATAAGATAAAGGCAAATTTAATCAATTTGAGATTGGAATACCAAAAGGAAAATTGTGATCTTTGAAAATAATGTTTGGGCCAGTATAAGGATGACTTCTTTTTCGATTTTTGATCCCGAGTTTAAATAAACCAACTCTTTAAAAAAAGTATAAAAAATTAAAAAAGTTTTAAAATGTATTACTCTAATAAATTATCAATATTATTCGTTGCTTGTCCTAAAACTGGTAGTACCTCTATAGAAAAATTTCTTATGAGTATTGATCCAGAAGGTGAAAAATTTGGGATTACATTAAAGGATCGAAAAATTAGCTCAAAAGACATGCACTATGGGGTTGTTGGTCATGCCCGTGCATGGGAGCTTAAGAAAGCACTAGGCGAAAACGAATATAATCAATTACAGGTATTAGGTATGGTTCGTCACCCTTTTGATAAGTTGATTTCCTCTTATTATTTTGGGAAATCTCTAAGTATCTTTAAAGTATTAAAGTGGAAAGGGGAAAAAAATATGTTTATTAGGAAAGTGAAAGGATTAATAAGCCATACGGCTCCAAAATTATTGCCATTAAGTATTTGGGCTTTGCTTTATCCTATGAAAACAAGTCATGATTATTATTATGATAAAAACGGAGAAAGAATTGTAAACCATCTTGGAAGAACAGATTATCTTAATGAAGACTTAAAGGTAATTTTAAAACGAATAGGCATAAAAGAAAATAATGTAATTCCACATATAAATCAGTCAAAACATAAATCTAGGGATCATTATTTTAAAAATATTTGGATTAGAAATATTCTCATAAAAAAATATAAAAAAGATATTGAATTATACAACATAGCAGAAAAAGAAATAAGTACAATAGAAATAGATTGAGTAAAATTAATTAAATTAAAAGTTTTGAATGTTTGAAACATAAATACTTAAGAGATATCCAAACCGAAATAAGATAAGACATCTATAATAATCAATAATTATAAAAGAATTAATTTTCACTCAATTTTATGGACGAAAGTCTTTGAATATAAAAAGATGAAGAAGTGGGCTTCAAAACTTTGAAATAGATGTATTCAAAAATAATGGTTTTAGTCCTGCAGTAATAAAGTCAAAATGAGTTATTCAAAAGTATGGAGATGCTTTCAATTTCGATTACAAATCAAAATTGAAATTCAAAAACAGTTACGGCGGAACGTAACAAACTTTCTAAAACTGTATCTGGTAATTACGATAATGCTATTCCTTCTTACGAAAAAAATAGATTAGGACCTGTGGTATTAAAATATTACAACCCATTTAAAAAGCTCAAACAAACCATATTTAGGCCTCATAAATTTTATAATAAAAAACTAAAAACTTCTTCTTTTATAAAAAACACGGTCTAGCAATTGATCTAAAAAAAACAGATTTAATTTTTTGGGGAGCAAAGCATTTTCAGGTAAAACCCATATTACTAGGAAAAATAGCTCTCTTTAGTTTCTTTGTTTTTGGATTTATTTCAATCTGGCGAGGCTTTCAAACTATGAGTGTCATGCTGGTGATAGGTAATCCTATATTTGCTTTAATTTCTAACTTAGAGACATCACTATCACAAGTTGTTAAGCTTGAGTTTTTATAAGAGTCGTTTGACAGATAAATCAATAAATATTCACATGTCTCTAAATAGTTTATCACTTGAGGACTTAGCTTTGCCAACGATAGTTAGTCATAAATTGTTACTACAGGCTAATCTTAAACTGGAAAAAGATCTTCAGGCTTTTATAGATTTATATAAACATCTACCTAATGCACATCATTACTGGGCAACGACCTACAGGCATTTAAGAAGTGACGATTTAGAAGGTTTGGCGTTATACTATTATGTAATTGGAATTATTAAGTTTAGTTTAGAAAATCAACCAAATATCAAAATCAAACTTCACTGTAATTTTGAAAACTATTTTGCCAAGTACATAAGGTCAAACTTTCCTCAGGTAAAGGTCAGTGTAAATTCAAATCTAAAAGACAAAATAAACTATAATTTTGGGCCTTTCAAGTATATACTAAAGGCATATAAATATGCACTTAAAAATGTTGGAGACAAGAGTGTACTCAAAAATAAAGTTTGGTTATCTATGCCTATTCAGCCAGAGAAACACCGATATAAGCATTTACTAAACAGAATTCGTGAAGAAAAAGTTTTTTATACAGGAAGACTAGAAGATAAGATTAATGAAAATAATGAAGCAAAATCCATTCGTTTCGAAAAAGAGCTTGGTTGTAAGAATTTACTTAATGCTTTTAAAAAGGCATTTCAATTAAAGCAAAATCTAAAACAAATACACCCTAATACTTTGCTTAATCTTGAAATTAGGCAAAACAAAATACAGCATTTTTGGGTAATGTTATTAAAAGAAAAGGCTGTTGAAAAAGCGATTAAAAAATATAAACCAAAATCAATTTTATATACAACAGCAAACACCTATCCATTTGCAAGAATAATAAGTCGTCAGGCTTTTTTAAATAACGTTCCATTCATAGTAGTGGCCTGCAGACCCATGTTTATTAACACGAGATTGGAAGAACGTTTAATTGAAGCAGATGTAAAAGCTACAAATGATGCTTTTGTAGCCAATAATTTTGCGGTTTGGGATAAATTTAGCAAAAACACATTAGTAAAAGCTGGAGTTGATAAAGAAAAAATATTTGTTGTTAATCAAAATAAACAGCTAGAAAATTCAATAGCTAAAGTAAGCCTTAAAAATGCACTCTTAATCCTATTCTCACACGAAGAAGAACTCAACCAGCGGTTGGTTGATGAGTTGCTAAAATTAGACACTAAAACATCACTAATAATTCGACAACATCCTCTAAAAAAGTTAACTGAAAAGCAAAACAAACAACTTACGGCTAAGTTTAAAATTACACAGGATATCACTTCTCAACCTTATAGTAAATATGAATTTACTAATGTATTAGCAATTACTATCAACTCAACAGCAGTTCTTGAAGCAGCTCAGCATGGCTGTGGTGTTATTTGGCTACCTCACCTAAATTCAAGGTCTATTATCTTTTATGAAATAATGCAAAAAATAGGAAAATGCTTTGAGAGTGCTTCTGAATTAGACGACTTCTTAAACTCATCTTCAGATGTGTTACTCAACTTTATAGAATCTTGTCAAATAGATTATAAAGAATTGTTTGAAAGTGAAGATGAAACCGATCAATTAATTGAGGCCTTAGGCCTTTAAATAAAAAACAAAATGAAAATATTAGATTGTACCATACGCGATGGCGGGTATTACACCAATTGGGATTTTTCAGACCAACTAGTGAATACTTACATCAAAACATTTAATGATTTACCAGTAGACTATTTGGAAGTTGGTTATCGTTCAAAGCCACAGAAAGGCTATTTAGGAAAATATTTTTATTGTCCTGTCCCAGTATTAAAAGAATTGAAAGTAAAAAGTAATAAAAAACTAGCCATTATTCTTAATGAAAAAGATGTCCGTGCTGAAGATGCTGAAGAATTATTAGCACCTATTAAAAATTATGTGACAATGATTCGCATGGCAATAGATCCGAAAAACTTTGAACGGGCATTAACGCTAGCCCAAAAAGTAAAGGAACTTGGCTTTGAAGTCGCTTTTAATGTGATGTACATGTCAACCTGGAAAGAGGAAAAAGGTTTTCTAGAGTTAATACCTCAAGTCGATGGCATTGTTGATTATTTTTATATGGTCGATTCCTTCGGCGGAGTATATCCAGAGGATGTAAGAGAAACTATCGCTCTGGTTCGCTCAAAAACAGATATAAAACTTGGTTTTCATGGCCATAATAATTTAGAAATGGCTTTAGCTAATACCCTTACGGCCATTCAAGAGGGCGTTGATATGGTAGATGCAACCATAACTGGCATGGGGAGAGGTGCAGGTAACCTGAAAACAGAATTACTGCTGACAGTATTACAATCACATAACAAATTGAATTTCGATTATAATGCACTAACTAAAATTGTAGATGACTTTACTCAGCTTCAAAATGAATATGATTGGGGCACTAATTTACCCTATATGGTATCTGGAGCTAATTCCTTGCCCCAAAAACAGGTGATGGAATGGGTGAGCAAACGCTATTATTCCTTTAACTCGATCATACGGGCATTGAACAATCAAAGTCAAGGACGAGTTGATAATAAAGAATTACCAAAGCTAGAAAGTCAAGCAAAGAACTATTCAAAAGTTTTGATTGTTGGAGGTGGTCCTAGTATTAAAGAATTTTCTAAAACACTAGAATTGTATCTGAATCAAAATCCTGATATGTTAGTGATTCATGCCAGTTCTAAAAATGCTCTCAGCTTTCTTAATATCAAAAATGAGCAACTTTTTTGTTTAGTTGGTAACGAAGGTCATCGCCTAGAAGAAGTCTTTGGGAGCAAACAAATTAAAGGTAAATGTATCTTACCGCCTTATCCGAGAACAATGGGAACTTTTATACCTAAAGCTTTAATGACTAATGCCTATGAGCTTAAAGAAATAAATTTTACAGAAAAATATGTAGACTCTCACACAGCAATAGCTCTTCAAACAGCGGTTGATTTTAGAATAACTAATATACAACTTGTAGGCTATGATGGCTACCATGGAAATATTTCCAAAAATGAGCATGATTTATTTATTGAAAATGAATATATGTTTGAAAAAATGAGGAATAAAATATATGTCAGTTCTCTAACTCCAACCTATTATAAGAATGTTGATCATCAATCTATTTTTGCTTTGATCAATGAATAAGTCTGTTTCTGTTTTTTTACCAACAAGAGCAATGAGTGAACGGGTTAAAAATAAAAACACGCGAATCTTTGCTGGAATTGAAGGGGGTTTATTAAAAGTAAAATTAGTTCAGTTGTTGGATTGTTCATGTATTGATGAAGTGATTTTATCGACCAACGATAGAGATTCAATTGAAGTTGCTCGAAAGTTTAAAGATCATCGGAAATTAAAAGTGATTGAAAGGCCAGAACAACTAGCATTAAGCACAACTAACCTCATGGATTTGGTTAATTATGTGCCTAAAGTATGTGACTCTAATCATATATTATGGACACATGTGACATCACCTTTAGTAAATACAGCAGATTATACAAATGCTGTAAAAACCTATTTTAAAATTCTAGAACAAGGCTTTGACTCCTTGATGAGCGTAAAGGAAATTCAAAATTTTATTTGGTCTAAAGAACAAAATAAAGTAGTGAACAAGAAGCAGGATGATGAGAAAAAGTGGCCTAGAACACAAGACTTAAATAAGATCTACGAAGTAAACTCAGCAATTTTTATGGCAAGCAAAGAGGTATACATGACTGAACAAGATAGAATTGGTAAAAAACCATTTCTACTAACACAAAATCAAATCAAATCTACTGATGTAGATTGGGAAGAGGACTTTAAATTAGCAGAAATACTTTATGAAAACTACAAATAGCATAAAAACAATTTTTTGGGATTTTGATGGCGTTTTAATGAATTCCAACGCTGTTCGGGACAAAGGCTTTGAATTGGTATTAGAAGATTACCCCAAAGAACAAGTGAAGCAACTTATGGATTTTCACCAAGCCAATGGAGGTTTATCACGCTATGTCAAGTTTCGCTATTTTTTTGAAGAAATAAGAGGTGAAAAGGTGACAGATAAAGACATTCAAAAATGGGCGGATAAGTTTTCGGAGATCATGATGAATTGGTTAATTAATAAAGATTTATTAATTGACCAGACAATCAACTTCGTAAAAGAAAATCATCAAAATTATAATATGCATATTGTCTCTGGTTCGGATGGAAAAGAGCTAAACCAAATTTGTCAAGGCATCGACATTGACCAATATTTTAAGAGTATCCATGGTTCGCCAACGCCCAAAAAACAATTGGTTGCTGACTTGTTAGAAAAGTATAATTACGAGTTAAACACCTGTATGTTGATAGGAGACTCGATTAACGATTATGACGCTGCAATAAGTAATCAAATTCAGTTTCAGGCTTATGGTAATGATAGTTTAATCAAAAAATCTACTATTGAGTTTTTATGAAAAAAATAATACTACATATAGGTTCACCTAAAACAGGTTCAAGCACTTTACAGTCACTATTTAATAAAATATTGAAACAAAATTATATAGGTGTAGGTTCTAGGGAAGCACATTTGAATGAAGAAATAATAAATTTTGTAAGAGGGGAACGGCAAAACATAAACGATATCCAAAACGATATTTATAAACTATTAGATAAAAATCAGACTTTGTTGTATTCAGATGAAAGAGTTTTATTTGAATATACTAGTGAGAATAATTGGAAACAACAATTAAAGAAACTTTTCGATGTTTTTAATTTGAATCAGGTTGAATTAAGTGTTGTCATTGGTGTTCGTGACCCAGTTGATGCACTGCCATCTTTATATCAGCAAATGAGAAACATTAAAAGCGTATGTTTATTATCTCTTCAAGAATTTGTAAATACTCGACAGGCTAGTATTTTTAATTATGAGATGTTAAAAGTTGAACTGTTTAAGATAGGTTTTAAAGATTTAAAATATTTTGATTTTAAATCTTTATCAGATGAAAAAGTTGACTTAACATCTTTTTGTATTTATAAAAAAATTAAAATCCAACAGATTTATAATAAATCTAATAGATCAGAAAATGAGAGATTTTATAATTACACGCTTGCAGATTTCGTTAGAAGAAACTTAGGATTCTTTTCTAATTTTTTTCCATCAAAATTAAAAATAAAAGTAGCGAAAATGTTAAAATTCAATATTAGAAGAGAAAAGATAAAAACTGATGTTATTATTCCTGAAGGCATCATAAATGCTTACAAAAATATAGATTTACCTTTAGAAGGCTAATGAAACAAAAACTAGCAAATAGATTAGGTTGGAATACCAACAGAAAAATAGTTATAATCGAGAGTGACGATTGGGGCAGTTTTCGGTTTAAAAATAAAAACTACAGAGATAAGTTTTTAAACGCTGAGCAAAAGCATAAATGCTGGATGAGTTATTACGACACATTCGAATCAGCATCAGATTTGCAAAATTTGTTTGAAGTTTTAGAATCAGTAAAAGATAAAACTAATCATTCAGCCAAGTTCACCTTTTTAATGAACCCGTCAAATCCTGATTTTAAAAAAATCAAAGAGGTTAATTTTCAAAAATTTCATAGTGAGACTTTTCTGGAGACTTTAAAACAGCGAAAAGACGGTGATGAAATTTACACCTTATACCAGAAAGCTTTAAAAAAAAATATTTTAGAAGTTGGTTTTCACGGTAGAGAGCATCTAAATGTTAACCAATGGATGAAAGATTTACAGAACAAAGATAAAACAGCACACTTAGGTTTCGAAAATAAAACATGGGGCTTTTCAAAAGCTTATGTGCCAGATTATAAAAAATCATATCGCTCTACATATAATATTCAGTCTTATGAAGAATTCGATAGCTTAAAAGTTAACGTAAAAGAAGGAGTGTCACTAATCAATAAAATCTTTAATCAAAACACAACCTACTTTCTGCCACCCGATGGGCCTTATCACTTAGCCTTAAACCAAACTTTAGCAGACAATGGTCTTAAATATATTGGCTTAGCTAAATTGCACAATAATCCTTTAGAACAAAAATGGTATCAAAAAAAACTATTTTGGCTAGGGAAACAAACCAAAGAAGGTTTAACAGTCATTACGAGGAATGTAATGTTTGAGCCAGGTTCGCCAAGACAAACCGATTGGGTAGCTTCTGCTTTACAGCAAATGCAAAAAGCTTTTAAGTACAATAAACCTGCCGTGATCAGTTCACATAGAGCTAATTATGTAAGTGGTCTTGATGTAAGTTTTAGGGATCAGAATTTAAAATTATTAAACGATTTAATATGTAAAATTATAAAAACATGGCCAGAAGTTGAATTCATGACATCTTCCGAGTTAGGTGTTTTATTAAGAAACAGCTAAAATGCAACACATAAAAAAAATAATTTTAAACAATTTAGTTAATATTCCAGGTTGGCGAACAAATCGCAAAATAGTGGTAATAGAATCAGATGATTGGGGTAGTATTCGGATGCCATCTAATGTTGTATTTCAAAATATGTTTAATGCTAAAATTCCCGTAGATAAAGATTTATATAGTATCTATGATTCTTTAGAAAGTAATGATGATTTGTCGGCTTTGTTTGATACGTTAAAAAAAGTAAAAGATAAAAACAATAATAATCCTGTAATAACTGCAAATACAATTGTTGGCAACCCAGATTTTGAAAAAATTAAGAAATCTAATTTTTCAAATTATTACTTTGAAACATTTAATGAAACACTAAAAAGGTATCCGAATCACAATAAAGTCTTTAAGCTTTATGAACAAGGCATTGAAGAAAATATATTTCGTCCTCAATTCCATGGAAGGGAACACTTAAATACCTTGCAGTGGATGAATGAACTTCAATCTAAAAATGAAAACTTGTTGTTGGCGTTTGAACATCAAATGTTTGGAATTCCGATAAAAGATACTAAAAGAGGAAATTATATGGCAGCTTTTGATTTCGATGAAGAATCAAATTTAGTTGCTGTTCAAAATACAATTGTAGAGGGTTTGAAAATATTTAGCAATTTATTTGGTTATCAATCAAAAACATTAATTGCACCTTGTTACGTTTGGTCAAATAAAATGGATTCCGTTTTAAATAAAGAAGGGATAAAAGGGTATCAAGGAATCCGTAAACAGTTTGTTCCAAATGTAAATGGAAAGGCCTATAAAAAGAAATATCATTACACCGGTCAACCCAATGCTTTAGGGCAAAAATATTTAGTTAGAAATGCTTTTTTTGAGCCCACCCATTTTTCAAAAAAAGATGAAATAAAAGAAATATTAGAAAGAATGAGAATTTCATTTTTTTGGAAAAAACCGCTGATTTTAAGTACGCATAGAATCAATTTTATAGGTTCGTTGAATGAGAAAAATAGAAAAATTAATCTTCAAAAATTTGAAATACTTCTCAAATCAATAGTTAAGGAATTTCCGGATGTAGAATTTATGAGTTCTGATAAACTTTTAGAGCTTATGCTTAATGAAAATGATTAGTATAGAATTATGATAAAATCTAAAAAAGATTATTTACATTATTTAGAAGCTGACAGAATTGCCCTTGGTAAACCCACTTGTTCTTTATTTGTTATAATTAAGGAGAAAATAAAGCGAGAACATATATGGGAGTTCCAACGGTTATTAAGAAAAACAGAATATTATAAAAATGTTGGAAGTAAAAATATTTTTTTAGGGAAGCTACTTTATGTTTTTTTAAAAATTAAATTCAAAAATTTATCCCTTAAATTAGGGTTTTCAATACCCGAAAATGTTTTTGGCCCAGGGTTGGCAATACTTCATTATGGTACGATTATAGTAAATCAAGAAGCAAAAGTTGGCGCAAATTGTCGTTTACAAGCCTGCACAAATATTGGTCAGTCAGGTGGTAAAGCAGGAGCACCCACAATAGGTGACAATGTGTATATTGGGCCAGGAGCAAAAATTTATGGGGAAATAAATATTCCTAATAATTGTGCGATTGCAGCGAATGCTGCGGTCAGTAAATCCTTCTTTACCGAAAACATAGTTATTGGTGGTGTGCCAGCAAAGGAAATTGGAAAGATTGAAATTCAACAGCTTATTAAGCATTTATAGGAAATAGTATAATTTTAATCTTTTGTAAACTAATGTATAAAAAAAAAATAGCATTTCTAATTCCTTCCCTCCATCCTGGTGGCATGGAACGTGTAATGTCAGAGATCATGGATTATTGTGCAACTGAGGCTAACATTGAAATTCATTTGGTTTTATTTGGATTAAAAAGGGATGTTTTTTACGAAATACCTGCAAATACAATTGTACATAGGCCTAATTTCCAATTTGACAACCGTAAGAGGTTTATAAATACTTTGAAAACAATTTTATTTATTAGAAAAAAGATAAAAGCAATCCATCCAAATACAATTCTAAGCTACGGTGAATTGTGGAACAACCTAGTTTTGATTGCACTTTTGAATACCAAATATCCCGTATTTGTCTCTGACAGATGCCAGCCTAATAAAAGTTTAGGTAAAGTACACGATTTTTTACGAAAAAAATTATACAAAAACGCCAAAGGGATTATCGCACAAACATCAATAGCCAAATCCATATACGAATCCGGTTTTGTTAAAAATACAAACATTACTGTCATTGGAAATCCAATCAAACAGCAAGCATCTGTAAATTCCCCAAGAGAAAAAATTGTTTTATCAGTGGGACGCCTTATTGAGAGCAAACACCACAATGAGTTGATAAAGTTGTTTGCCAAAATTAACAATCCAGATTGGAAATTAGTGATCGTTGGTGGCGATGCATTGCATCAAAACAACAGTGAAAAACTCGAAAAATTGGTACAATCGCTCAATGTTAAGGACAAGGTTATATTAGCGGGTAATCAAAAAGATGTGGCATCATTCTATAAAAAAAGTTCTATTTTTGCTTTTACTTCAAGTTCAGAAGGATTTCCAAATGTAATTGGCGAAGCGCTTTCTTTCGGTCTTCCAGTCGTTGCATTTGATTGTATAGCTGGTCCTTCCGACATGATAGTAGAAGGTGAAAACGGATATTTAATTGATCTTTTTGATTATGAAAATTTTAAACTAAAATTGGAAAACTTAATGAATGACAACTCTAATATACAAAGAATGTCAAAATTGGCACCTATTTCTGTTAAAAAATTTGAGAAGAATACTATTGCAAATACATACTTAAAATTTATTACATCAAATTGAAAATCCTTCAAATAAATACTACGGTTAACTCAGGTAGTACTGGCAGAATAGCCGAAGATATAGGCAAAGTTTTGATATCAAACGGTCACGAGAGCTATATTGCATATGGCCGTGGAAACCAAAAAAGTCAATCTCAATTAATTAAAATAGGAAACCAAACTGATGTTTTAATGCACGGCTTAAAAACAGCTATTTTCGATCGCCACGGTTTTGGTTCTAAAAAAGCGACGCTTGATTTAATTGATGAAATTGAAAAAATAAAACCAGATGCTATTGGCTTGCATAATATGCATGGTTACTACTTAAACATTGAGGTATTGTTTAACTATTTAAAAGTTAAAAATATACCCGTTTTATGGACGCTTTTTGATTGTTGGGCTTTTACAGGGCATTGTTCGTATTTTGATGATATAGATTGTAAAAAATACCAAACGCAATGCCAAAAATGCCCTAAAACAAGAAAGTATCCAGCTTCTTTTGTGCTCGATAATTCTTATGATAATTTCATTGATAAAAAAAGACTTTTTACAGGTTTAGAAAATATTGAATTTGTAGTGCATTCTCAATGGCTGAAAACAATGGTAGGAAAGTCTTTTCTAAAAGACATTAAAGCGAATTGTTTGCCAAGCGGAATCGATTTAGAGCTGTTTAAACCTGTGGCTTCTGAAATCAAGAAAAAATTTAATATTGCGGATAAAAAAATAGTTTTAGGTTGTGCAAGCCAATGGTCTGAAAGAAAAGGCTTAAAAGATTTTATTCAGTTGAGGGCGTTATTAAATCAAGACACGTTCATTGTTTTAATTGGTGTTTCAAAAAAACAAGTAAAATCATTACCAACCGGAATTATCGGAATTCCAAGAACCGAAAGTATCCAAGAATTAGTCATGTGGTACAGTGCAGCCGATGTTTTTATAAATCCAACATACCAAGATAATTTTCCAACCACCAACATAGAATCCTTAGCGTGTGGAACTCCTGTAATCACATACAATACAGGCGGAAGTCCTGAGGCTATTGATCATGAGACAGGATTTGTGGTTGAGAAAGGTAATGTTAAAGACTTATCAGATGCAATCGATTTAATTTTTAATAAGGATGCAAAGATTGCTTTAAAATGCAGAGAAAGAGCAGAAAAATATTTTGACAAGAATGATAGATACCAAGAGTATCTTGATTTATTTATTAAACTAGTAAATAAAACAATTCAAAAATCGCATTAGAATGTGTTTACTTTTAGATGATCGAAAAACAATTAGATAAATAACAAAACAATGAAGACAATTTTAGTAACAGGTGGAGCTGGATATATTGGTAGCCACACAATTGTGGACTTATTAAAATCGGGTTATGAAGTCATCTCTGTCGATAACCATTACAATTCAATAGCACTTTCTTATGATTTAATTCAAAAGTTAGCAGGTAAAAGTTTCAAGAAATACAACATCGATATCGCACAAGAAAATGCCTTAAAAGTCGTCTTTGAAGAAAACGACATACACGGGATTATTCATTTTGCGGCACTTAAGTCAGTACCAGATAGCGTGGCGAATCCAATTTTTTGTTTTAAAAACAACAACAACGCAACACTAAATATAGGAGATTACGCACTAAAATATGGGGTGCAAAATATAGTTTTTTCATCTTCATGTTCTGTTTATGGGAATGTAGAGCCAGCTGATTTACCAGTGCAAGAACAAACAAAAATAAGAAAGGCAGAGTCACCCTATGCATACAGCAAACAAAATGGCGAGGTTTATCTGGAGTCTCTAACAGATATAAGCGACCTCAAAGTTCTTGCATTACGTTATTTTAACCCAGTGGGAGCAGATGATTCAGGCGAATTGGGCGAATTTCCTTCTAAACACAGCAACAATTTAGTGCCAATTATCACACAAACGGCTATTGGTTTGCGTGATCACATGATGGTCTTTGGAAAAGACTGGAATACAAGAGATGGTTCTTGCGTGAGAGATTATATTCATGTTTCAGACATTGCCGAAGCCCATGTTTTAGCCTTAAAAAAATTATTTGAAGAGGATTATGAAAGCAAATTTGAAGTAGTTAATCTTGGAAGCGGTGCAGGTGTAACGGTTTTTGAAGCTATTAATTCTTTTGAAAAAATGAGCGGCGTCAAAGTGAATGTAAAAGTAGGTAAGAGGAGAGATGGCGATGTGGAATCTATCTATTCATGGCCTGTAAAAGCGAAAGAACTTTTGAATTGGGCTGCCAAAAAAGATGTAGATACAATGATGGATTCAGCATGGAAATGGCAAAAAAAACTAATCGAATTAGGTTTTAACGCAACAAAACTTTAATAATAAAAAACATCAAATGAGAAAAAGAATTTTGATTACAGGTGGTGCGGGTTTTTTAGGAAGCCATTTGTCAGATCGTTTATTAAAAGAGGGTAACGAAGTAATTTGTTTAGACAACTTCTTTACGGGAAATCGTGCAAATATCCACCATCTCTTGGACAATAAGAATTTTGAATTAATTAGACATGATGTAACCTTCCCAACTTACTTGGAGGTAGATGAAATTTATAATTTAGCTTGCCCAGCAAGTCCTGTACATTATCAGTTTGACCCGGTACAAACCACCAAAACAAGTGTGATAGGCGCGATTAATATGTTGGGCTTGGCTAAAAGATTAAAAATTAAAATCTTACAAGCAAGTACAAGTGAGGTTTATGGTGATCCAGAAGTGCATCCACAACCAGAAACATACAAAGGAAACGTAAACACGATTGGGCCAAGGGCTTGCTATGATGAGGGGAAAAGATGTGCGGAGACTTTATTTTTCGATTACCACCGCCAACATAATGTCAATATCAAAGTAATGCGTATTTTTAATACCTACGGACCAAGAATGCATCCAAATGATGGTAGGGTTGTGAGTAATTTTATTGTACAAGCCTTAAAAAACGAAGATATCACAATTTATGGCGATGGAAGTCAAACACGTAGCTTTTGTTATGTGGACGATTTAATAGACGGGATGTATAAGTTAATGAATTCAAGAAACGAATTTACTGGGCCAGTTAACATTGGAAATCCAACGGAATTTACCATGATTGAATTAGCGCAACTAGTTATTGAATTAACAAACAGCAAAAGTAAATTATCTTTCCGAGCTTTGCCACAAGACGACCCATTGCAAAGAAAACCAACCATTGAATTAGCGAAACAAGAACTTTCTTGGGAACCTAAAATTGCTTTAAAAGAAGGATTGCAGAGTACCATAAACTATTTTTCTCAAGTGATATAACAACTGCTTTTTGTTTGGGCTAAGAGCTTATAAATATCACAGATTATTTAAAGATATTTTTGAATGCTTTTATTAATATCATAAACTGATACTATTTAAAAATATTAGACGAGTATTATTTGAAATTTTTAATTAAAAAATTAATCAAATGACAAATAAAAATATATATATCGCAGGACATCGCGGCATGGTTGGATCTGCTATTTGGCGGGTACTCGAAGCAAAAGGGTTTAAAAATTTAGTGGGGAAAACAAGTCAAGAACTCGATTTGAGAAACCAAGAGCAAGTAAACCAGTTTTTTACTACTGAAAAACCAGAGGTAGTCATTGATGCTGCTGCACGAGTCGGCGGTATTTTAGCCAATAAGGATTACCCTTATAATTTCCTGATGGAAAACCTTCAAATTCAAAATAATCTAATCGATGCCTCATTGAAGCAAGAGGTTCAAAAGTTTATTTTCTTAGGCTCCTCATGTATTTACCCAAAATTAGCACCACAACCACTTAAAGAGGACTACTTGCTGACCGATACTTTAGAACCAACGAATGAGTGGTATGCCATCGCTAAAATTACCGGCGTTAAAGCTTGTCAATCTATCCGACAACAATATGGAAAGGATTATGTGAGCCTAATGCCGACGAATTTATACGGGTCGCACGATAATTTTGATTTGCAAACGTCCCACGTTTTACCAGCCATGATACGAAAGTTCCACGATGCAAAAATCAAAGAAGGAAAAACTGGGATGAGTGAGCCTGTCGAACTCTGGGGGACAGGAAGTCCAAAAAGAGAATTCCTACATGTAGATGATTTAGCGCAAGCGGTTTGTTATGCTTTAGAAAATCCTCTAGAAGAACATCTTTATAATGTAGGGACAGGCACAGATTTGAGTATTAAAAACTTGGCTGAGAAAATACAAAAAATTGTTGGTCACCAAGGTGAAATTCAATGGGATTCTAGCAAGCCTGACGGGACACCAAGAAAACTACTAGATGTATCTAAGCTGCATCAAGAAGGGTGGCATCATCAAATCAATCTAGATGAAGGTATTCAAAGTACATACGATTGGTTTCAAAGTCATATTGACACTTTTAAGGAAGTCAAGGTGAACAAATAGATGTCACACCAATTTAAACCTATAATGTCGCAATAAATCATTTCTTTTTCGCCTGCTTTTTATTAAAAATAATTACCGTAACTAAGGCTATGCTAATTATTTTTAACTTCAATTAGTCAAAAAATAATTCAATTTATTTATACGACATTATAAATTTAATTTGGTATCAGAAGTTTGAGGGCTTTTCATTCAAACTATGAGAGACTTGTCACTTCGAGCCTGCCTGCGTTCCTCGGTAGGCAGGTGATTTGAAGAGATTTGCAGAAATCTATTGAAATCGTATCGAGAAGTCATAAATAAGTTCTCTATAGCTTTGCTGAGTATATCCTGTCCTGAACTTAGTGGAAGGGTCGCCGTACATTTTACAAAGAAAACTCACAAAACCAACGCTTGAAAAACAATAAAGTAAAGCGCATTAACGATTAAACAAACAAAAAATGTCAAATAAAGTTCATGTCATATTATCAGGGGGCTCAGGAAGCCGTTTATGGCCTTTGTCAAAAAAGTCTAGAACCAAACAATACATACCGCTTTTCGATAACAAAAACTTATTTGAAATTACCCTAGACAATAACCAAAAGTTTTGCGATAAAATCTTGGTGGTAGGCAATATAGATAACTACGAATTGTCGTTAAATGCTTTACAAGAAAACGTGACCAATACGTACCAAGTTATTGTAGAGGCTTTGTCTAAAAACACAGCGGCAGCCATTGCCTTTGCAGCACTATCTTTAAAAGAAAATGATTTGATGCTAGTGACTCCCTCAGACCATATTATAGGAGATGAAAAGGCATACGAAAAAGCCCTAGACGAAGCTTTTGATTTGGCAGAAAAAGATTACTTAGTAACTTTTGGAATTCAACCTATAAAACCAGAAACAGGGTATGGTTACATTCAAAGTGAGGGTTCCAATGTGGTTGCATTTCATGAAAAACCAAGCAAAGACAAGGCAAAATCCTTTGTGGAGGCTGGAAATTACCTATGGAACAGTGGTATTTTTTGTTTTAAAGCCAAAACATACCTTGAGGAATTAAGTGCATTCCGCCCTGATATTCTAGAGGCCTGTAAAAGCGTGATGAATTTGAAGGAGACAGATTTTTTAGATGCGGTTAAATCAAAAAAAATTCCATCAGAAAGTATTGATTATGCAGTGATGGAACACTCCAAAAAGATAAAGGTGGTTAAAGGCACTTTTGAATGGTCTGATTTAGGTTCTTTTGAAGCACTTTACGACTATTTTTCATCAAAAAATGCTTACGTCCAAGATTCAAACCTCGTCATTGCAGAAACAGCTCATGTTGAGTTACATGGGTTAGAAAACACGATGGTTATTCAAAGTGGAGAAGCTATTTTAGTAATGCCCATTGAGCAATCGCAAGAAGTCAAAAAGATTTATCAAAGACTATTGAAAACAAATACCAAACTAGTTGAATAATATGGAACACGATGAACGCCCTTGGGGAAAGTATTTTGTGCTTGAAGATACGCCAACACATAAAGTAAAACGAATTGAAGTAAAACCAGGGGGGAGACTTTCTTATCAATACCACCAGAAACGGTCTGAAGTATGGACCATAGTAAAAGGGAAAGCAAAAATTACCCTAGATGATGTAGATACAGAGTATTCTGCTGGAGCTGTGATTAAAATCCCTTTAAAAGCAAAGCATCGCATTATGAATATAGGTCAGGATACGCTTACTTTTGTAGAAGTGCAACTAGGTTCTTATTTTGGAGAAGACGATATTGTAAGAATTGAAGATGATTATAACAGAAACTAGCTAAAGTAACGAAATGAAAACAGCTTTAATCACAGGAATAACAGGATAGTGCTTATCTGGCAGAATTACTTTTAGAAAAAGGCTATATGGTGCATGGTATTAAGCGAAGAGCCTCTTTGCTCAATACAAGCAGGATCGACCATTTATATCAGGATCCTCATGCCGACAATATTCGTTTGAAGTTGCATTATGGAGACTTAACCGATTCCATGAACTTAACCTGTATCATTCAGGAAACCCAACCTGATGAAATCTATAACTTGGCAGCTATGTCTCACGTTAAAGTGAGTTTTGATACGCCAGAATATACAGCGAATGCAGATGGTGTTGGTACTTTGAGGATTCTTGAGGCAGTACGCCTTTTGGGAATGGAGAAAAAAACTAAAATTTATCAGGCTTCTACCTCAGAGTTGTATGGAATGGTACAAGCAGTGCCGCAATCTGAATCTACTCCCTTTTATCCAAGATCACCTTACGCCGTTGCAAAACTATATGGCTATTGGATCACTGTAAATTATAGAGAAGCTTACGGAATGTATGCTTGTAACGGTATTTTGTTTAATCACGAATCACCACTAAGAGGAGAAACCTAAGTAGCGCGTAAAATTACAAGGGCTGTAGATAGAATCGCACTTGGCATGCAGGATCAGATGTTTATGGGTAACCTTGATGCCAAGAGATGGGGCATGCTAAAAATATGTGGAAGGCATGTGGAGAATTCTACAGCAGGACCAGCCTGAAGATTTTGTGCTGGCAACTGGAATTACTACAAAAGTGAGAGACTTTATCAAGATGGCTTTGGCAGAGCAGCTTTCAGACGAGTATCAAATAGTTATGGTTGGTGTTACTGATAAACAATTAAAAAAATATCAAAAAAAATTATCGGAGTAAAAAGAACAGAAAGCATACAAGAATTGTCTGAATATTACTTGGCAGCAGATGTGGTATTGAGTTTATCTTCACAAGAAACCTTTGGATTAACAACAATTGAAGGTTTTGCTTGCGGTACTTCAGGTATTGTATATAATTGTACGGCGAGTCCTGAATTAATAACACCAGAAACAGGATTGGTAGTAAAGAAAGGAGACCTAAATCAATTAATTAGTTCTGTAAAAAGATTAAAAAACTTGGCAAAAAACACTTCTCCGATAAGTGTAGGATAAGAGTAGAAAAGATGTGCGACATCAATATAAGATTTAAAAAAAATATAGATTTATAGAGGTCAGTAG
>NZ_PJBS01000044.1 GCF_002836055.1 Psychroflexus sp. MES1-P1E | reverse complement strand
GCCTATTTCTAAGCTTACTAGTCCGTTAACATTGGTAGTTGATGTTTGATTTTCTACATAAACCGCTGTTCCTGTAGATGTAGTTTGCAAAATGCTTATTTGAATCCCTACTGCTTGGTTGGTTACTAAAGCATCACCACTGTCTCTTACAACCGCTTGGTAACTCATCTTCTCTGGCGATTGAGCAAAGGTTGTTACCGTTAGCAATAATGCTACTAAAAATGTGTATAAATTCTTCATAATAGGTTATGTTATTTTTTAATGATTTTAAAGGTTTTTAACTCTTGGTTGTTTTGGCTTACTTTTATAATGTACATGCCCATTTCTAATTGCTGCATGTTAATTTGAGTATCCCCATTGGTAATGCGGCCATTA
>NZ_PJBS01000043.1 GCF_002836055.1 Psychroflexus sp. MES1-P1E | reverse complement strand
TTCGCAGTTTCGTACAGTTCTATGAGGCTTTTTAGACCTCGATTTTAAGTCGTTGAAACTCGCGTAGTATGTCCTTTCAAAAAATAGTTGAATATGAATAAAGGTATTAAATATTTTGGAATTGATATTAGCCACTTGGTATTCGATGTCACGGATTCTGATGGCAATTACTATCAGTTTAAAAACAATGTATCAGGCTTTAAAAAGTTTGTAAAGCTCTTAGATATGAATAGCCATTGCGTGATGGAAGCAACAGGGTATTATCATTATCAACTGGCTTAGCATTTACTAGAATCTAGTCTAAAAGTATCGGTAGAAAATTCATTAGCGGTGAAACGCTTTATACAGATGAAGTTGTCAAAAATCAAGACCGATAAGAGC
>NZ_PJBS01000042.1 GCF_002836055.1 Psychroflexus sp. MES1-P1E | reverse complement strand
GATAAAGATGAAGCTCTAAGCAAAAGTTGGTTTGTTTATTTTTCTTATCGCCATCCCGAGACTGGCAAGCTCAAAAAGCAGCCTTTTATTAAGGGTGGAGCCAATAACTTCAAAACAAAGCGTGAGCGTTACGCTTTCCTTAGAACGATGAGAGAAGCGCTCTCTAAACTATTAGAACTCGGATACAACCCCTATAAAGATAACAGCGATCTGGAAGCGAAGCTGTTTTCAGATCAAGAAGAGTCAACTCCTGAAAAGCAACCTAAACAAAAATCACAGCCTCAACCAAAACCACAACCTGTACCTGAGTCTTTGCCTCTAGAGCCTAAAGAGGAGGTTATGGGAATAGACGAAGCCTTTAAGTTTGGCTTATCGATGAAAGAGCATTTGATGAATAAAAACTCATATGTTCAA
>NZ_PJBS01000041.1 GCF_002836055.1 Psychroflexus sp. MES1-P1E | reverse complement strand
TTGAACATATGAGTTTTTATTCATCAAATGCTCTTTCATCGATAAGCCAAACTTAAAGGCCTCATTAATGCTCATGACGTCTTCCTTAGGTTCCAATGACACAGGTGTTGGCTCAGGCTGAGTTGCAAAGGTTGATTGTGGCTGCGTTTTGGGTTTGGGCTGCGCTTCAACTGTATCTTCTTGATCTGAAAACAGCTTCGTTTCCAGATCGCTGTTATCTTTATAGGGGTTGTATCCGAGTTCTAATAGTTTAGAGAGAGCTTCTCTCATCGTTCTAAGGAAAGCGTAACGCTCACGTTTAGTTTTGAAGTTATTGGCACCAGCCTTAATAAAAGGCTGTTTTTTGAGCTTGCCAGTCTCGGGATGGCGATAAGAAAAATAAACAAACCAACTTTTGCTAAGAGCTTCATCTTTGTA
>NZ_PJBS01000040.1 GCF_002836055.1 Psychroflexus sp. MES1-P1E | reverse complement strand
TATCGGTTCGAGAAAAGAGTTATCTGGTTGGAATCTATCCTTGGCAACCGTTTCAAAACTAGAAAGGAACTTGCAAATTATTTGAACATTAGTCCAAGAACCCAACAGCGTTGGACCAAACAATATTTAGAGCGTGGCATTCAGGGTCTGTTGACGGATGAGCCCAAGAAGCTCAAGTCAAGAATTATAACCCAAGAAATCCATCAAGGATTGAGTGAGCGTGTCAATTCCAGCACAGCCCCTTTTCTAGGGTACTGGGAAGCCCGTTCCTGGGTGTTCGAGCAATATGGCGTGGAAGTCAAATACCATTTACTGCGCCATTACTTGATACACCATTTTGGGACAAAACTTAAATCCCCTCGAAAGTCCCATTACAAAAAAGATGTGGAAGCTGAAAAAGCTTTTTTAAAAACTCCCTAATGAGCTG
>NZ_PJBS01000039.1 GCF_002836055.1 Psychroflexus sp. MES1-P1E | reverse complement strand
GGTCTTATGATGTAAGAATAAATGAGTAATAATTGATTAATCAACGGCATCAACGGTATCAACGGCTCTATCAACGGCTCTACCAACGGTATCAACGGCATCAACGGCATCAACGGTATCAACGGTATCAACGGCTCTACCAACGGCTTTTCAACGGCTCTACCAACGGTTATTGATGTAAGCCTTTGCTGGTGCCGTTGCTAATTTTAAAACGGGAGTTAACAAAGCCATTGTGATGGCGGTTGATTATTGCTTTATGGTATTCAGAGTATGAAAATCTGTGTATGAAAACGAAAATGTGCATACTTGACACGTAATTTTTTGTCAATGAGATGATTTTAAGAAGTAGGAGAGAGTGCAACTATTACAATAAGGCATTGTCGGGATTAGTTTTATTCTTCAATTCAAACCCTCATAGTTTCATTCG
>NZ_PJBS01000038.1 GCF_002836055.1 Psychroflexus sp. MES1-P1E | reverse complement strand
CGGATCCAACAACGACCACTATCGTAAGCGGACAAACGTTTAATGAAATTGATGGTTTTTTCGAATCAGGGACTTTAACGGGTCACTTATACTTCGATGAAAATGGCAATGGTACTCAGGAGCCAAGTGAAGCAGACATGCCCGATGTTGATGTTGAAATTACCGATGTGTTTGGAGCTACCACAACACTGGTAACAGATGCCAATGGAGACTGGAGTATAGATTTACCGCCTGGTAATGCTACATCTGATATTGATGAAACTGATGCAGATTTCCCAATAGGAGCAGCGCAAACAGAAGGGGAGGACCCAACAACAACCACCATTATAACTGGACAAACGTTTAATGAAATAGATGGTTTTTACGAAACAGGTACTTTAACTGGTCACTTGTACTTCGATGAAAACGGCAATGGTACTCAGGAGCCA
>NZ_PJBS01000037.1 GCF_002836055.1 Psychroflexus sp. MES1-P1E | reverse complement strand
TCTACATTTGATGTGACGAATTTATATAGTCCGAAACTATAAATTTGAATTATGAAAAGACATTTTGACAATGAGTTCAAGACTATGATTGCAGAACTTTTAATCTCTGGCAAAACAGCGAAAGAAGTTAGTGAAGAGTATAATATACAAGACGGAGTAATAAGACGTTGGCGTAGAGAATACGAGGCCAAATCAGGAGATTTCTCAAAGAAAAGAGTAGTGTCTGCCGGTGAATTAGAACTGAAGCGGTTAAGAAAAGAATTACAAGAAACTAAATTAGAGCGTGATATATTAAAAAAGGCGGTGAGCATCTTTTCCAAGAGCGGCAATTAAGATATAATTTTGTTCTAGAAAACAAAGAATTATTTCCTGTCGAAAAGATGTGTAACTGTATGAAAATAAGTAAAAACTCTTACTACAATTGGCTAAAAGTAAAAGACATACCAAAAAAA
>NZ_PJBS01000036.1 GCF_002836055.1 Psychroflexus sp. MES1-P1E | reverse complement strand
GCACATCAGTCAAACCGCCTTATGGGGCTTACCTTTCACGGGTTGGTCTTGAGCGATAAGGTCAAAGGCACTACCTCTGTTGTATTTTGAGTAGTTGCTATGGTGGGAGTAGAGGAGTTGAAAGAGATGAGATTGAATCCTTGTAGAAGTGTCGTTAACAACTTAGGTGTTGTCAAAATCGAGGGATTGAGGGTCTTGCGAGATAAATCTTAACAGGAGTAACCTGATTATTGGTTAAGAGGCAATCGGCATATAGAGGGCAAGAACTCTACTTACTGCTCAATTATGGAACAGGAGAAACTTCTTTTGTGGTGTTAAGAGAGAACGGCATAATCCCGAAGGGCAAGCCAAAGAGTATCAATACACAATTGGAGTGGCGGACTAACCCGTAGTAGTGAATAGTATCTAAGAAATGTCTTTGGAAACTTAGACGTAGCGAAGGGGTTAGCATATGCTTATGGTAGGCGATT
>NZ_PJBS01000035.1 GCF_002836055.1 Psychroflexus sp. MES1-P1E | reverse complement strand
ATAAATTTTAGGAAGAATTTCGTCAGCCTAGATTTTTTTGGTTCGTTTTTTCATCAATGGAAAAAATGAATGAAAACACTAATTTTATCTAAATCTTAAATAAAGATTACACTAAAACAGATTCCGTATCGCGGCTATCGCCTTGTACGGAATGGGAGAGATTCCTCGTTGAAGTAAAAGAACTTCTCTGTCGGAATGACAATAGTGAATTCAAGACTTCAAGTTCCACACTACAAAGAAAAATGGCCTACTAAATTGAGCCGTAAAAATTGAAGCAAAAGCCTCGTAAAATTTTAGACTGTCTGAGGCTGTTTTTCCAGCCGAGTTTCTAAAATTTAGAGGGTGAGCGATGATTTTAGGAAGAATTTCGTAAGCCTAGATTTTTTTGGTTCGTTTTTTCATCAATGGAAAAAATGAATAAAAGCACTAGTTCTATCTAAAGCTTAAATAAAGAGTTACACTTAAACAGATTC
>NZ_PJBS01000149.1 GCF_002836055.1 Psychroflexus sp. MES1-P1E | reverse complement strand
TATGGTAATTATTTTTGATAAAAAGCAGGCGAAAAAGAAACGATTTATTGCGACATTATAGGTTTAATTTGGTATGGTCCCTGACCAAGAGTTTTATCTGATTTTTAAATCAGATCTTTCTTTTTTTCAAAACAACCCTGAGATTGTTCCCTCTCCATCTATTTTAATCTTTTCAGATGAAGGGGTCAAAGGCAAACCAGGCATCCTTAGTATGTTACCAGCAATTGGAATAATAAATCCAGCTCCTGCAGCTATTTCAAACTCACGGATGTGTATGTCAAAATTTCTAGGACGGCCTAGTAACTTTTCGTTATCGCTCAAGCTTTTTTGGGTTTTAGCCATACAAATGGGTAGCTTACCATAGCCTAAGCCCTCGAATTTGTTCAATTGCTTTTTTGCTTTGTCAGTAAGCACCACATTATTAGCTCCATATATACCTTTGCAAATTTTTTCTATTTTAGTTAAGGAGGAATCTTCCAGTTCATAAGTAGGAATAAACTTAGATTCACAAGTTTGAGCAGCAGCTACTACTTTTTCAGCTAATTCGATACAGCCTTTCCCTCCTTCAGCCCAGCCATAGCTTAAAGCTACGGGGACTCCTATTTTTTTGCAATACACATAAATGAGGTTTTTTTCAGCTTCGGTATCACTTTTAAAGGCGTTTATAGAAACAACTATGGGTAACCCAAAGCTTTGAATGCTTTCTATATGCCTCTCCAAGTTTGGGATTCCTTTTTCTAAGGCCTCTAGATCTTCTTCCGTTAAGCGGTCCAGTGGCAGTCCTCCATGATACTTGAGTGCTCTTATTGTTGCCACGATTACTACAGCCTTGGGCGATAAATTGGCTTTTCTGCATTTTATATTCAAGAACTTTTCAGCACCTAAATCGGCTGCAAATCCAGCTTCAGTAACTACATAATCTCCTAGGCTCATGCCCATTTTTGTAGCGATAATAGAGTTGGTTCCTTGAGCAATATTAGCAAAAGGTCCTCCATGTATAATCGCTGGATTTCCTTCAAGTGTCTGAACCAGATTAGGTTTGATGGCATCTTTTAATAAAACAGCCATAGCTCCAGAAGCATTCAAGTCTTTAGCATATACTGCCTTACCTTCAAAAGTATCCCCAATATAGATGTTACAGCACATCTCTTGTAAGTTTTCTAAGTTTTTGCACAAACATAGAATAGCCATAATTTCTGAAGCTGCTGTAATGTTAAACCCTGTCTCACTAGGAATTCCACCTGCTTTACCCCCTAGGGACGAAACGATGTTTCGAAGAGAGCGATCGTTCATATCCATACAGCGTTTCCATATGACAGTGCGAGGGTCTATGCCTAAGTTTTTACTTCTGTTTTGTATATTGTTATCAATGAGTGCTGCAAGTAAATTATTAGCCATAGCAATGGCATGAAAATCACCTGTAAAGTGTAAGTTGATGTCTACCATAGGAATAACCTGACTCCAGCCTCCCCCTGTAGCTCCACCTTTCATACCAAAAACAGGCCCAAGGCTTGGCTCTCTTAAGACCACAACTGACTTTTTGCCAATATGGTTCAATCCATCGTTTAGGCCAATGGAAGTCGTTGTTTTCCCCTCTCCTGCTGGGGTAGGCGTGATGGCCGTAACCAAGATAAGATTACTATGATCAACTTTCTCCTCATCTATCAAGTCCAAGGGCAGTTTAGCCTTTTCATTCCCATAATATTCTAAATGGGCTTCTTTGATGTCTAATTTTTCAGCTATCTTTTTAATGTGATTCGCTTTAACTTTTTGTGCAATATCTATATCAGTCATTTGCTTTTTTCTGAAATTTGGGATGTGTATGCTTAATTATTTATCACTGTGTAATTGTAAAATAGGGGTATTGAAACTCTAGAAAAACAATGTAGTGTTTTGCAAACAGAACCGATATAAAACTGAATAATAAAAAAAGATATAAGACTTTATTTAGGGAATGTATAGCATAGATAACGCCTTTTCATTTATTATACCACCCTAATTTATTGTGGTGTCGTTTTTCTTTTATTTACTAGTTTCGTCCTTTTTTGGATTCAATTTAAATAAAAGATAAGGAATCCCAATAACCATTGAAGTTCAAAATGAACAATTTTTGACTTCAGGGTTTTTAATTTTTTTTGCAACTAAAAGTCTACTTATACCAAGTAATACCAAATTAAATTTGTGCGATATTATAGATTTAATTTGGTATTAGTAAAATTGAAAGATCCAGAACATAAAAGCTCTTCTGAATTGATGGAAGGTCAACTTCATTGTCATTACAATCTGTAAAGAGCAGGAAAAATTAGAGCAAAATAAAAGGTCTGTTCATCATTAAATACCTCACAAGTTGTTCTGTAATTTTCAACTTGTGTTAGGGATTAGATTTTTCATAGGATTTATAAGTGTGTGAAAGCTCACGAATTGCTTTTTCTATCACTGGACGTTTTACACAAGAGTACCCGAAAATAAGACCTTGTTTATCATTATTTATAAAACAATTACTGAAGTGGTGGACATTAATATTTAAGAGGCTTAAGTTTTCTTTTATAATCCTATCAGACAAGTGGTCTGGAATTTCTGCTAAAAGATGTAAACTTCGAGCTTCTGAATATATTATTTTTGCTGAAGATGGCATATACTTTTTGAAATTATCAATAAATATAGAGCGGCGTTTTTCTGCTATGTTGATAACATTTTTGATATGGTTATAAATGTAATTTTTTTCAATAAACTGGCTCATGATAAATTGACTTGAAGGCGAAACGAATCTATGTGAGTGTTTTTGTAAGGCCTTAATAACATCCAATAAATAATAAGGGACAACCATATAACCTAAACGAACAGATTGATGTAACAATCTATTAAACGTACCTAAAAACACGGTTCGGTTTTCTCGATCTAAACTAAAAATGGCTTCTTGTCTATCTTTCCAATTACTGATCTCATGATCGTAGTCATTTTCGATGATAACTGCTTTATGACTATTTGCCCATTCCAAGATTTCAAGCTTTCTCTGCATACTCATCCTAACGCCTGTGGGATAATGATTTGAAGGTGTAAGGTGAATAAGTTTTGGGGAGGTATTACCTTTTGATTTATAATCTTTAATTTTAATGCCTTGGTTATCTAAAGGAAGCTCATTAATTTTAGTTCCTAAACTTTTAAAAATAGATTGCACATTGGGAAATGTTGGGTTTTCCATCACAATAGTATCTTTTGGATTCAATAAAGCATTCCCAATTAAATATAAAGATTGTAATGAACCCGATACTATGATAATTTGTTGATAATCACATTTAATACCGCGAACAAGATTTAAATAATTTGCAACATTCTTTTTTAGAATCTCTATACCTGAGGAATCAGAAAAAGATAGAGATGAAAATTTTACCCGTCTCCAATATTCATCAGAAATTTTCTTCCATTGGTTAATAGGGAACACATCCAAGGGAGGTAAACCTGGCCTAAAGGCTACAAATTTTTCATCTGTGGAATGAATTAGACCTGCGTTTTTTGAAAAGAGTTTACCACGTTTAGAAATTTCAGGATAAGTAGAGAGTTGACTTATTCTTTCTGTTTTGGCATATGACACGTCAATTTTTTTAACCCAATAACCAGACCCTGGTTTAGAGTCTATGCTACCTTCTATCAGTAAAAGCTCAAAGGCCTTCACCGTTGTACTTCTTGAAACGCCCAACATTTCAGAAAGTTTTCTCGTAGAAGGCAGCTTGCTTTCTCTAGGAATACTTTGATCTTCAATTTTTCCTTTGATGAAGATTTTGATTTTCAGATATTTAGCAAGACCGAGTTCATCCTCTGTTAAGCTTAATTCCTTTTTTATAAGGTTTAAAATGAAATCGGAACTGGTATGCATTATTATTTTGAATTGGTATGTAAAATATAAAGAAAAAACTTCCTAATTTACAGTATCAAAAACTTTATTTATAAAAATTTATATATATGAAAAATATTTACCTTTTATTTTGTTTATTTTGTATAAGTGCATTCTCGCAAAATGTAACTATAACAAAGATCATTGAGACAGGCTGTTCAAATCCTTTTGTTAAAACAGTAGAGCTTTATGTAGACGGTACTGTAGATTTTGAAAATGATGATATAGTTTTAAATTATATGCAAAATGGAGATGCTTGGCAGGATAATCAGATTGACATCTCTGGTTTTGGAGTTCAAACAGATGCTTTCGTTTATATTGTCAGAGATATTCCACTAATGCAAGCTGAATTCCCTTCAACAATCTTTGATGCTAGCACCACAATAGAAGTTGGAACTTCAACAAGTGGTGATGATGGCTACCAATTGGTTTTAAACGGAACAGTAGTTAGTCAGTTTGGTAAAACTGAAACAGACGCTGATGATGACACTGAATCTAACTGGAACCACAATGATGCTGTAGCTACAAGATTAGATGGTATTCCAGATACTGGAACTTGGGATCCTGCGCAGTGGTCTATTACTGCAGAAAACGATTTAGATGACCATACAGCTTGTCAAGAAAATGGGGCAAGTCCTAATTTAGAAACCTATTTTGGAACATTAGGAAGTACTTTCCCTTTAGGTTCAGGTTCTGGTTGGACCCCTGTGGGTGATGTATGCACACTAGCATTAGGAGGTACATCTGTAACTTGTGCAACATTTTCAAATGGAGATACTGACGATACTTATACTGCTACACTAGATTTTATAGGTGGAAATAACGATAATATTTTTGTGGTAAACTCAACTGCTGGGACAGTTGGTGGCGATGATCCTTCAAACACCGAAACAGGTACTATACTAATTACCAATATTCCAGAAGGTACAGATATTACCGTTTCGCTGAGTGATTTAGCAGATGGGGGTATATGTGATCTATCGGATGATATCAACAGTCCCGGTTGTGTACCATTGGTTTTGAATGAAGTCCTTTTTGATCCTCCTAGTGACGATGATCAAACAACAGAAGTAGAAGGGGATGCCAATAACGATGGAACAAGAGATGCTTCAGAAGATGAATTTATGGAATTTTTTAATAATTCAAGTGAAGATTTAAACATCAGTGGATATACTATATTTGACTCCAACGCTTTATCTTCTGATACACCAAGACACGTGGTGCCCGCAAACACAATAATTTCAGCTAATAGCACTTATGTTGTTTTTGGAGGTGGAACACCAACTGGAAATTTTGGAACGGCTATCGTTCAAACAGCCTCCTCAGGTGATCTGAATTTAACAAATAGTGGAGATGATATCATAGTCAAAAATACTTTAGGCTTAACGGTAATCGATTTTGATTCTGATGACTTAAGTTTAAATTTTGGTGATAATCAATCTATTACTAGAAGCCCAGATATAACAGGTGATTATGTACTTCATACGGATGCAAATATAAATTTAGTTTATTCGCCAGGATTGCAAGTAGATGGTACAACTTTATCAATTCAAGATAACCGCTTGAAATTTGATATTACATTCTATCCAAACCCTGTAAAAAACGGATTTGTGAATATCAATTCTAAAACTGAGGGCACCAAGACTATCGAGCTATATGACCTCACCGGTAGACTGGTCATGTCTACAAAATTGAACACAAGCATATTGGATGTTTCCAGTATAGGAAGTGGCCTTTACTTGTTAAAGGTTACGATTTCAAATCGCACTGCAACAAACAAATTGATAATCAACTAATGATTCTTTCAAAGGCTGCTGCTTTAAATGTCAGCCTTTTTTATGAAGTGATAATTAATCTGTGACTTAAAATGTGCACAACCAATATTTAAATTTGTTTTTAAACGCAATACAGTGTTAACTTTATAATTTCATGACTCATGAGTAAAAGCAAGACTTTAAAAGGTATTGTTGGGATTTTTTTGCTAAGCCTTTTACAGTACTCCTGTACTACAGATGATATTTTACCTGCTTTAGAATTGATAGCCAGTGATACCAACCTAAGCGAAAATGAGGGTAGTATTCAAATAACTGCAACCTTAAATTCAACAAGTAGTGAAACTGTAACTGTACCTCTGCTAATTAGCGGTTCTGCAACTGAGGGTGTTGATTTCTCTGTTTCTGCAGCAGAAATCACTATTAGCAACGGACAAACTTCTGGAAATATTTCCCTCAATGGGCTTCAAGACCAAGACATAGAAGGTGTGGAAAACCTAATCATCTCCTTAGAGAGTGGTGCAGGATTTCTAGTTTTATCAGGTTCTAGCTTAGAGATACAAATTTTGGATGATGATACAGATACCGATAATGATGGTGTTTTGGATTCTGACGATGAATGTGTCGATGTAGCTGGCGAAATCGAAAACAACGGCTGTCCCTTTTTAGGTTTTTTAATAAATGAAGTTAATTACGATCCTGCCTCAGATGCACCAGGAGATGCTAATGGAGATGGCACAAGAAGTCCTCTTGATGATGAATTTATAGAATTCTTTAATTCTGGTTCAGCTTTAGATCTTTCAGGCTATACCCTATCAGACGCAGATCAAATTAGGCATACTTTTCCTCAAGGAACTATTTTACCAGTAAATGCTGTCTTAGTCGTTTTTGGTGGAGGCACACCAACAGGTGCTTTTGGTGGAGCAATTGTTCAAACCGCCTCAGAAGGTCAATTAAATATGAGTAACTCTGGGGATGTTATGACTTTAGCAGACCCAAGTGGAGATCCAGTATTAACCTTTGATGTTGAGCCTTTATCCAATAATCCAAATGAGTCTTATACACGTAATCCAGACCTCACAGGAGAATTTGAACAACACGCAGGACTAGATGCTGCAAATGGGGCTTTGTTTTCTCCAGGTACAAAACTAGACGGGAGTTCTTTCTAACCATATAAAAATAAATGAAATACTTAGGAGTAATCATAGCGCTTGTTTTTATAGTAATTGTAGCCCGATTGCTATTAAAAAAACAAAATCCACATGCCGTCTTATTGGTTTCTGGATTGCTAATGCTATGTATCTCTTATTTTCTTAATTACAAATTGCCTGTATTAAAAGATGAAACTGGTTTTATTGGCTTTGATTTTTTTAGATATATCAAAGAATCTTTTAGTAAAACCAATGCTGGCGTAGGTCTCATGATCATGGCCATTGGTGGTTTTGTTGCTTATATTGATAAAATTGGCGCTTCTAAAGCCTTAGTTCATGTTGCTATGAAACCACTAAAGCTTTTTAAGAAAAAACCTTACATAGCTGCTTCTATGGTTATACCTATAGGTCAAATCTTATTTGTTTCTATCCCATCTGCAGCGGGTTTAAGTTTATTGCTCATGGCATCATTATTTCCAATATTGGTCAATTTAGGAGTAAGCAGATTATCGGCAGTGTCTGTAATTACAGCAACAACCGCCTTTGGCATGGGACCAGCATCTGCCATAACTGTAAGTGCCTCAGCATTATGCGAAATACCAATTATAGATTATTTAGTAGACTATCAAATTCCTTTAGTATGGCCGTTGAGCATTTCAATGATGGTAACTTATTATTTTGTAAATAAACATTTTGACAAAAAAATCGAAATAGAAAAGGGGGTAGAAACCGAAAGAGATAAAAAATCAGACGTTCCTGTAATATATGCGCTTATCCCCATTTTACCTATAATTCTGCTCATTGTTTTTTCAAAGCTATTCAACTTATTTTCTTCTCCCATCACATTAGATACCACCACAGCCATGTTTATTAGTCTTTTTATAGCCTTGATATTCGAAGCGATTAGAAGAAGAAATATCAAAGAGGTTTTTGACACGCTAAAAATATTTTGGAGTGGAATGGGTAACATTTTTAAGACTGTAGTTACCTTAATTATAACAGCTGATATTTTCGCAAAAGGATTGATAAGTTTAGGTCTTATAGAGGGCTTGTTAGTTTTTGCTCAAAATGCAGGTTTTGGAGCAATTGGGATAGGTGTTGTTATGTCTGTGATGATATTTTTAGCCTCTATGCTTATGGGTAGTGGAAATGCTTCATTTTTTGCTTTTGGCCCTTTAGTCCCAAAAATCTCAAAAGCCTTGGGGATTGAATCTAGCTCTATAATTTTACCTATGCAATTTTCAGCTTCAATGGGACGAACTGTTTCTCCTGTTGCTGGTGTCATTATTGCAACGGCGGAAATTGCTCAGGTATCTGCCATATCTATAGTGAAACGAAATATCATTCCTTTAGGAGTGGCTTTAATCATCATGTTAACCTATCATTTTATCTAGAACAATGCTAACTTTACTTAAAAATACACAATTATACGCCCCATCAAAAATGGGTAAAAAAGATATTTTGATAGCAAACGATAAAATCATAGCTATTGAAGATAACCTCAGCGAATTTGAAAATATATACGTAAAGATTATTGATGCTGAAGGCAAAATAGTAACCCCAGGATTAATTGATCAACACATACACGTTATTGGTGCTGGCGGTAAAGAGGGCTTTGGGTCTATGACACCAGAAGTAAAACTTAGCGAACTCATCGCCTGTGGTACAACAACGGTTTGTAGTCTTTTGGGAACAGATGGAACGGCAAGAAACATCAGAACTTTATATGCAAAAGTAAAAGGCTTAAATCAAGAAGGCATTTCAGCATACATGTTTAGCGGTTATTATGGTATGGACACCGTAACCATAACAGAGAGTATTCAAGGTGATATGCTTTTTATTGATAAAGTATTGGGTGTAAAAATAGCCATTAGTGATATTCGATCTTCTTATCCATCGGCTACAGATTTGGTAAGAAAACTCAGAGATATCATGGTAGGTGGCATGGTTGGAGGTAAAAAAGGGATACTACATATTCATTTAGGAAACTTACCCAGCAAAATGGACCTATTGTTTGAATTGGTTAATGACTTTCACTTTCCTATTAAACATATTTCTCCAACGCATGTTGGCCGTTCAAAAGAGCTTTTTGACCAAGCAATAGAATTTGCCAAACTTGGTGGCATGATAGATATAACAACAGCGGCATCTCAATATACTGCACCTTACAAATCGGTTTTATATGCATTAGAACAAGGTGTAGATATTAGCAAAATGACCTTTAGTACAGATGGCCATGCAGGCTTAACAAAATTTGATGAAGAGGGTAAGGCCATTGGCGTAAGAAAAGCACCAATAGATAAAAATTTATCTGAAACCTTACTATTGATAAAAGAAGGTAAGTTATCAATTGAAAAGGCCTTTCAACTAGTCACGAGTAATCCTGCTGAAAACTTAGGGCTTAAGCACAAAGGAAGCATAAAAGTTGGAAATGATGCCGACTTCTGTTTTTTTGATGAGGACTTAACTCTTACTGATGTGTTTGCAAAAGGACAACAGATGATGAAAAATAAAAAAATTATAGTTAAAGGAAATTTTGAACTATAGTATGAAACACATAAATATGAAAATTTCCACAATTATTTTTGTCGTATTGGTTAGTGCAAGTCTATCTCATCTCTATGCACAAAATACAAAATTGAGCAGTTATGATTTTGGAGAGGGTTTTAATTTCACCAATCCTAACGGTAGCACCATAAAACTGCAAGGCTATATTCAGCCTTCTTCGGAAACAGAAATTTACGAAGACTCAGACCTAGCCAACGAAACTAGGTTTAGAATGAGACGTTTGCGATTAAGGCTGTCTGGTCAATCTGCGAACGAACGATTTGGGTATAGATTGCAAGTTGATTTAGCAGGACAAGACGAAGCGCAAAGAGAAGGCGACGTCAGCGATTTAAGAAACTATCTATTAGACGCTTATGTCTCCTATAAAGTGGCAAGAAGAGTAGAGCTTATATTTGGTCAGCGTGCCACTTACACAGATAACAGAGAATTATTTATGAATTCTAATGCGCTCCAACTGCCAGAACGGAGTAGATTAACGTCTGCTTTTGCCAGTATTAGAGAATTTGGATTATTTGCAAAAGGTACTTTTAAAACCGGTCGAGGTACTTATTTAAAACCTTATGTAACCATAACCAACGGAGATGGGGCGAATGTATTTAATAATGATAATGGGGGTTTGAAATATGGCGCACGTTTAGATTTCTTACCCTTCGGATTATTTACCAATTTTGGACAGTTTAGACAAGCTGATGTGGTAAGAGAACAAACCCCTAAATTGGTTTTTGGAGTGACGGCAAATTACAACGATGGCATTACGAGTAGAAGAGGAAGAAACAGCGGTAGGATACTTTACCTTAACGATATAAATGCCAATGGAGCATTGGATGATGGAGAGGAAAGACTTCCCGATTATTCTAAAGTAGGGGTAGATTTTTTGTTTAAATACAAAGGGTTTTCTGTGATTGGTGAATACCATAAAAGTTTTGCCTCCGATATTGCTGATGATATTAACTTAAGGAATGACATTTTTGGAGACGACAATACGGTATTAACCGATCGTTTTAGAGGTCGTGTAAATCCAACCTCAGAAGATTTTAGGGATTTTACTCCAGATGAATATGTGCGACGACAAATGATGCTAGGGGAAGCCTATAATATTCAAGGAGGATATCTCTTTAAAAATGGCTTTTCTCTAGATGCCAGGTATACGCATATCAATGCAGATGAATATTCGTTTTTAAATAATGCTACATTTTTTAATAGAACAGATTACTACACTGTTGGTATAAGTAAATATTTAAACCGAAGTTACGGTGCAAAAATTCAAGCTTCCTACACTTGGATAAACGCAGGAGAATTCGGCATCAGTGATAACCAAGGAGATCCTCTACCTGGAGACGAAAGACTGTTGAGACTAATTTTAACCCTAGCCTTTTAAGATGAAAAAACTAGTTATCATATTATTTTTAATAATGAGCTTTACCATCCATGCTCAATTTAGTCCCCAGACTAAAAAAATTACCAATAAGTTCTTTCCAGACCGTGAAGAAGTTTTAAACACAACGCCTGCGCTTCAAAAGAAAAGAGGATTTACCAATTATAAAGAGCTGATTGCATTTCTAGATAAATTAGTTAATGAGCACTCAGATATAGTATCCTTATCCTATATAGGAGAAAGTCAAAAAAAGAGACAAATTCCCTTAATAAAGTTAGTTGTTCCCAATGGCGAAGAAAAAATAAAAGTCTGGATGCAAGGCGGCTTACACGGTAATGAACCTGCAAGCACAGAATCTATGCTGTATTTACTAGACCGCTTGCTTAATGATGCCTCCTATATTGATATTTTAGAAAATATTGAACTTGCAGTTATTCCTATGGCCAATATCGATGGTTACCTTAAAAACGATAGATATGCGGCTAACGGTCTAGATTTAAACAGAGACCAAACCAAACTCATGGCGCCAGAAAGTGTGGTATTAAAACAGGCATTTTCTAACTTTAATCCAGATGTAGGTGTAGATTTTCATGAATATAGACCTTACCGAAGAGACTATGCCAGACTGGGAGACTTTGGACTGACCAATATGTACGATGCTATGTTTCTGTTCAGTGGAAACCTGAATGTCCCACAAAACTTAAGAACGTTAACCGACGAATTATTCGTAGAAAACGCAAGGCGAGTATTAGATGAATATGGATATACCCATCAACCCTACATATCTACTCGAAAAGTAGAAGGCGATATTCATATTAATCAAGGATCAATTAGCTCAAGATCCAGTGCATCTAATTATGCCTTGACCAACACCATATCTTCATTAATAGAAATAAGAGGGGTTGGTTTGGGTAAAACGTCCTTTAAGCGGAGAATACATTCTAGTTTCCTCATTGCCATATCCTATTTAAAAACAGCTTCAGAACACATGAATCTGGTAAAAGATGAAATTGAAATTGCAACAGCTCAAACTAATAATGTCGTTTTAGAATATAATAGAGGAATATATAAAGACTCAGTTCAATTTATTGATATCAATACGAATGAATATGTCCAATTTGAAATGACTGTGCGTGATGCCTGGAAAGCTAAAGCAAAACTTACACGAGTTCGGCCAAAAGCCTATATCATTGAGGCAAATCAAACTGAAATCATTCAAAAACTACAAACCTTAGGGGTTAAAATTGAATTTCTAGAAGAAGATAAAACCTATGCGGTAGAAACCTATGAAGTGGCTTCCCTCTACAGAAAACCAATTCGGTATGAGAAAATGAAACTACAAACGGTTGAAGTAAATTTAAAAAAAGAAGAAAAAACTTTTAATAAAGGGACTGCAATTGTAATGATGAACCAACGGCGTGCAAATATCACAGCAGAGGTTTTAGAACCAGAAGCCCCAAATAGCTTTGTGAGTTTTGGTATTTTAAAAACAAACAAAGGCGAAACTTTACCCATTTATAGATTACTTAACTAAGCGCAATAAAACGAAATCGATATGAAACGATTAATAAACACAATTCAATTTTTTATTCTTGTATGCTGTATAGGTAGTGCTAGCTCAGGTTATGCACAAGAAGAAATTGAAGAAGAAGAAACAGGTTCGGAAACTGAAACTGAAAGAAACAAAGCGTCGTATAGCTTAGGAAACGGTTTGAACTTTTCTTTTAATGAAGAGGCTTACCAATTTAACATTACTGGGTTTTTACAACCTGGCTATTTTAACGAAAGAGTAGAGGGTTTGGAAGATGTAAATCAATATAAATCCAAACGTACGTTTTTACAATTTGGTGGTGCAGCCTTAAAAGAAAAAGTGTCCTTTTTTGTCCAGTTGGATTTTAGCTTAACCAACCCTTTAATGGATGCATGGATAGCATATGAACCCATAGAACAGGTAAAAATAAGCTTTGGACAAAAACAAACTTTTGTCAATAACAGAGAAATGACTTACAGAGAAGATAGGTTACAATTTGTGAGTAGAAGTATGTTAAGCCAGAGCCTTTCGCAAACGGGTCGTGAGTTTGGTGTTTTTGTAGAGTCAAAATTTAAGTTGGGAAATACAATGGGAATTGCTCCCATGGCTGCCTTAACTTCTGGCGATGGAAGAAATTCTTTTGGTGAGGACTCTAGGGATTCTGACATTGGAGGAGTGAAGATTGGAGGTAGATTAGACTTTTACCCACTTGGTTTTTTTAAAGATGGAAATGAATTAACTAATGTGGATCTTGAAAGAGAAGACACTTTTAAATTTGTTGTTGGTGTCGCTGGTAGTCAAAACAATGGGGCAAGTGGTGCTGCTGGCGAAAGCCATGGCGATTTTTTCTTATTTGACGAAAATGGGACTAACAGCCTTCCAGATTATAGTCAACTTTATACAGATGTACTTATGAAGTATAAAGGCTTTTCATTTTTAGCAGAATATGCCAATACCTCAGCAGAGGGTATAGACAAAGTATTTATTGACGACGCTGCAACACAAATTCTTGCACCTCAACAAATTAGTGAATTTCTAGCCTTAGGAAATAGCTATAATTTTCAATTGGGATATATTACAAAAAATGGGTATAGCTTCGATGTCAGATATGGAACCGCTACAGCAGAGTTTGAAAATTATCTAGGTTCCGTATTATCTGATATGAACGAAACAACTTTTGGACTGTCTAAGTATTTTTATAAAAATGCACTAAAAGTTCAAGCCTCGTACTCTAGGATTGAACCCTCCATGGGCGAAACTATACATCAAATTGAACTCATTTTACACATAACATTATAGTGAAATTTATAGCATTCATAAGTGTAGTTTTGATATCGACGGCTCAACTTGTTGGGCAAAATTTAAGTCAGAATAGCACAGGTTCATTTACATTCACACCTACAGGTCCCTTGAGTAATCAACCTGTAGAAGTTCATTATCATATCCCCAATGGCGATATTAGCACGATGCCTATTGTAATGTCCTTTCATGGAAGTAGTAGAAATGGAAGTGACTATAGAGATTATTGGATAACGATGGCCAATGCAAATGGTTTTATGGTGTTTGCACCAGAATTTTCAAGCTCCAATTATCCTGGTTTGGGCGACGGTTACCTCATGGCTAATATTTTTGATGATGGTGATAATCCAAGTCTATCAACTTATAACAATCCTGACGAATGGACGTTTTCTGTTTTAGACCCCATTTTTGAGAATATAAAATCAGATATATCTGGCACACAAGAAGTTTATAATGCATGGGGACATTCAGGAGGCGCACAGTTTCTACATCGCTTTATTATGTATATGCCAAGTAGTAAACTAGATGTTGCGGTTTGTTCAAACGCTGGTTGGTATACGGTGCCTGAAAACACAGTGTCTTTTCCTTACGGTATATTAAACGGACAGTTGCCCAATAGCAATTTAATAACTGCATTTTCAAAAAAGCTTATCGTACATCTAGGTCAGAACGATACCGACCCTAATTCTCCAGGATTACGGCGTAATAGTGTTGTGGATAATCAACAAGGGATTCATCGTTTAGAGAGGGGTCAATATTTTTTTAGCACGAGTCAATCAACCGCACAAGGGCTAAATACAGCTTTTAATTGGGAAAAGCACGAGGAGTCTGGAATAGGACATGATGCCCAGCAAATGGCAAACGCTGCCCTGCCTTATATTTTGATGAGAACTTTATATTCCTCTGAATATGAATCAAAAACAGACTTTAATCTCTATCCCAATCCTACATCAAACCACGTTTTTTTTGATAATTCAAGTGTAAGACTCAAAAAAGTGAAGCTCTACACTAGTCATGGTCAGTTTGTAAAAACCTTCGAATTTAGCACCTTTGAAAAATCACAAAAAATTAATTTATCAGATTTGAATTCAGGGTTGTACATCCTTAAAACAAATGAGAATTATATAAAGTTATTGAAAAAATAAAATAATGCTTTATTTTAATAGTATGATCAATAGAAGCTTACTAAGCTCTCAAAATGATAAAGCTTTGAAAACCAAGGCTGTTTTTAATTGTACCTCAAAAATACGTTGATTAAACCTTTAGAATTTGCAAAAATCAAAACCATATATCTTTAAACTCTTAGGCCCTTTAGCCTTTGTACTATTTCAATGTATCGAACCACCAGAAGGTTTAAATCCGGTTGCTTTTATGCTATTGGGTATTACTGTTTGGATGGCAATTTGGTGGGTTTTTGAAGTTGTTCCTATTGCGGTGACTGCACTTTTGCCAATTATATTATTTCCTATTTTTGATATACTTACCATTTCTGAAACCACGGCTCAGTATGGACATAAATTTGTGTTTTTGTACTTAGGGGGTTTTATTTTAGCAGCAGCTATAGAGCGATGGAATTTACACCGCAGAATCGCACTTCACATCATAAATGCAATTGGCTCGAAAGCTTCTTATTTAATTTTAGGGTTTATGTTATCCACCGCATTTTTATCGATGTGGATTTCAAATACTGCTACTACCGTGATGATGCTTCCTATCGCTATTGCTATAGCTAACCAAATCGAAGAGCAAAACCAAAGTGAAGATAAATCGACATCTAATTTTTCAAAGGCGTTGATGCTCTCTATCGCTTATAGTGCATCGATTGGTGGGCTTGCTACGCTTATTGGAACACCGCCTAATTTGGTCTTGGCTGGAGTTTTAGAAAACACCTATGCCATTAAAATTAGCTTTTTTGAATGGATGATTTTTGCCTTACCAGTGTCCTTGATTTTACTTTTTATATGTTGGAAATATTTAACGCTAGTAGCATTTAAGTTAAAACACACCAAATTTACCGTTGGCAAAAACCAAATAAAAAACATGATTTCTAAATTGGGGGAGTTTTCATACGAAGAAAAAGTCGTTGGACTGGTTTTTCTTTTTGCTGCTTTGGGTTGGATATTCAGAGGGCTATTGGAAAAGCTAATTCCAGGTCTTGATGATACCATAATAGCAATATGTGCAGCAATGTTACTATTTTTAATTCCTTCCAGAGAAAGCGGAAAGAAACTATTAACGTGGAAAGAGGCTGTAAAAATACCGTGGGGAATTATCATCCTTTTCGGTGGAGGTATGGCTTTGGCCAAAGGCTTTACAGAAACAGGCCTAGCAAATTGGATCGCTACTCAAATTACGTTATTTGAAGGCTTAAGCCTGATTGTTTTTATGCTCTTGGTAGCGACCTTGGTTAATTTCCTTACAGAAGTGACTTCCAATTTGGCGACTACAGCCATGTTGCTTCCAATTCTTTCTCCTGTAGCACTTAGCTTCGACATGCATCCCTTTTTAGTGATGTTTGCAGTAACCTTATCCGCCTCCTGTGCTTTTATGTTGCCAGTGGCCACCCCTCCAAACGCTATTGTGTTTGGGTCCAACTACCTTAAAGTTTCGGACATGGTTAAGAAAGGCTTCCTGATGAATATCATCTCTATTATTGTGATCACACTGGCGGTATACTATTATATGCCGGTCGTTTTTGGTTTGGACAGTTTGAGTTTTCCTGAAGTTTTAAAATAGAGGCAGGCATAAAAAAAATAAGCAGTAAAGCAGTTTTTTAATTGGGGTCTTGATGTCTATTTTTATGGTTGTTAAGATGATTCGCACCAAATTAAATTTATAATGTCGCAATAAATCGTTTTACAGAAACAAATTCGGCACAGACTTTTTTCACCTGCTTTTTATCAAAAATAATTACCGTAACTAAGGCTATGCCTATTATTTTTTAATTCAATAAATCTAAAAACCTGTGTTGAGCTGGGTCCAAGTATGATTCAATGTATTCGTACGAGAGTATTAATTTAATTTGGTATTACCTTGATTTTTTGTTGGTGATAACTTTTTCAGACCTTCTTTAGAAAGAACTTTTGTATAAATACCCCCTTTGATATGGTTAACATCGAATTCAATAATAAAGGCGTTCTTATCTATAGAGTCAATTAAATTATATGTTCTTCTGATATCAATTCTATTGATGACTGTATGGATGATATCATTTTTAGCTTGAAGACCTCTTTTTCCAAAACCTTCCGATCCTCTATATAAAGTGGTTCCTGTTCCTACAACCCTGATAAGCTCTTCGTTAATTGAAGTTGTATTTTCAGAAACAATCATTAAGCCAACGTAATCTTCAAAACCTTCAATCATAACATCAATCACCTTAGCGGTAACAATAAAAGTCAATATGGAGTACATCGCTATTTCAAGAGAAAGTAACAAGGCAGTAGATCCAAATAAAATCACATTAAAAAAGAGGATGACCCTTCCTATGCTAATTCCCAAATGTTCATTTACGACTATTCCCAATATTTCTGAACCGTCTAAGACAGCGCCATTTCTAATAGATAATCCAATCCCAGCCCCTAAGAAAAGGCCGCCGAAAATTGCGATGAGAAGTTTATCTTCTGTGACCGAAGCAAAGTTTTCAAAATGGATGATTACCGCTAATAAAAGGATTGAAATTAATGATTTTATAAAAATTCGCCTAGACAAGCTAAACCATGCTAAAGTGAGGAATGGAATACTGACAAGTATGAGGAAAAAGGAAATATCAATATCGAAAAGTTCACTCAGTAAAATTGCAATACCCGTTGCACCACCATCTAGAAACCCATTGGGAAGTAAAAACATTTTAAGGCCTATACTAGCAAGGAAAATACCTATTGCAATTTGAAAAATCTCTGATAAAATTCTCTTCATAGTATTTATGTTTTTGCTCTTCAGTTTGAATATCTGAATCGCATCTAAAAATAACATTATCCAGTATCGCTTCGATCTTTTTTGATCAATAAAACTGGATAAATCATTTTATTTTTAAGTTCATAGGGAAAAGATTTTAAATCATTAGATCAGTTCGTCTCACTCCAACCTCTTTTTCATGCTTTGCTGTTTTTCATTTATGAGATCCTAACTAAAGTTTTCTATAAGAGGTTTAGAGGTGTATCGATAAGGTGGAATAGAGACTAATTTGTTATTAATATAAGATTTTCTATGGGTTTTTATAATATACTGAAAGGGGTTCTAGGTATTTTAATGGTTTTTGTTATTATCGTTTTAACAAATTTAATCGATAGAAATATTTTTATTTGAGTTAAGGATTCGGTTGTTACTATTTATGAAGATAGACTTGTAGCTACAGGTTTGATTTTTGAAATGTCGGAAGCCTTCCATACTAAAGAACTAGCGATAGCTTTCGTGGACTCGATCTATTATGCGAGGCAAAACAAAGAGACAAACCAAGAGATAGGGGAGTTGATCTCGAGATATGAGTTAACAAGGCTAACTGAAAATAAAAACAAGATTTTTAAGGAGCTTAAGAATAATCTTGAGATTTTAAAGACTTTAGAAACACTTATATCAAGTCAAAATTTAAGCAAAAAGACCTTTTAAACCAACGCATTTCAGAATTGAAGCAAAACTTATCTGAGTTGTCTAAAATCCAGATCAATGAGGGAAAAAGGCAGATGCTCCTGATCCAGAAAGCCGCTCTCTTTTTTATCAATGGTAAAGTGCAAAGGATCTGTGTTGACCGAAATGCCTCCTTGAAGTCTCATGTTATTCTCTGAAACAATACGCTCAGGGAATAATTTGTGTGAAACATCAGGACCGAATTCAAGTGTATCACTTGAAGATTCTTCTAAAAAAAAATAATCCAAGCCCATTTCATATTTGGGCTTGAAGGCAGCAAAGTAGTAACCTCTGTTGTTTGGACCGGAATCTTCTTCCCTTGAGAATTAAATAATCTAACATTATTAATACATTTTAACGCATCTTCAGGAAAAAGAATTCCCATAGTAATGGGCACACCTCCAATATTTATTGATATTTTTTTTCGCACCTGAGCCCTGCCCACACCTATAAATATCTAGACGAGCAGTAATAAAAATATTTTTTTTATTACTGCTAATTTTTTTCTTGAAGACATAAAGCCGCCGCACCTAGAATAGGTGATCCCTGATTTGTTGAGACTTCAATTTTTAAATTTTCTATTTGTTTTTTGTAAGGGAAAGATTTTAAATTTGTTTGTAAGGACTCCTGAAAATATTTGTAAGCTTTACTTATTGAGCCTCCAATTAATATAGCTTCTGGTGCATAGAGATACAGGATTGTCTTAATTGCCTCGGCCAAATGAAAACCAAAATCTTGAAAAGCAATTATTGATTTGGCTTCACCTTTTTCTGCGCGTTCAAAAACTTCTATTGGGTGCAAACCATACTTTCGAATAAAGAAAAAGCTGCTCGCATAGTTCTCTATTATACTCTCTTTATAAGAGACCATTCCAATTTCCCCCGCTCCGCATAAAACGCCACTATATAAAGAGTCATTTATAATAATACCCATTCCTATCCCTGTCCCGAGAGAAAGGCCAACAAAATTTTTATAGGGGAGTCCTTTACCATAAATTTTTTCTCCTAAAGCAAAACAATTAGCATCATTATTTAAATAAACCAGTATTCCATAACGTTCTTCAATTAATTCCTTCAAGGGGACTAACTTCCATGCTGGTATATTTTGAACATCATAGGCTATTCCTTTTGAAATATCCACAATTGAAGGAACACCTATCCCAATTCTTTTTGTATTCGGAGTTATAACCTCATCTATGCAAGCAAACAAATCATTTAAGACCTGATTATAAGTTGCATTTTTTGAAACAGATTTCATTGATTTTTTTTCAATCTTCCCATTTACAATTTTCCCTGCTTTTAAATTTGAACCTCCAATATCAACACCCACTAATTCCATCATATTACATTTTTTTGTTTTTTCAGCTTTATCGTTTTATTATTAATTATTGGTTTAGACCAAAACCCAATAGATAGAACGAAAGTTAATGGTAGAATTAAAAAAAATAAGCCTGCCCTTGATGTCAATATCTCTCCAATCTACCCAACTATGAAAGGAAAAATCGTTCCACTGTCAATTCCAGTGCATAAAATTCCAAATAACGCTCCATGATTTTATTTAACTGAATTTAAAGCAAGTGAGAATATGATAGACCACATGACCAATATGAATAATCCAAAGAGAGGAAAGGCAATTAAAGCAATAGTGCTTGTGCCAGTCAAAGCTAGTATCAGGCATATAATGGAGGAAACTATTGCCATAATCAAAACTTTATGGCTGTCTATAAATTTTAGAAGAAGAAGGTCTAATAAATAACCCACAGTTAACATCCCCCAAAAATTGGAAAATTGAAGGTATAAAAAGTCTTCGTCGTCGGTTCCAAAATTATCATCTAAATAGAGTAAATCCTCAGGTAAACGTTGACGCATATTTTTTTGAGCCATATTGACAATGCTATGGTCTGCAGTTTTAAGTTCGGTGGCTATTTGCTTCAGTGCAGCATTTGTAAATACTGGTTTCTGCATAAGACTTCCTTGGATGTGGTGTTTAGGAATATAATATAAATCCATATCCGATAAAGCTGTAGCCGATAAGTTGGTGTGCTCTGAAGTAATTAAAGAGCGTTGACCAAGGACTTCGTCTTTACCTGCTACTTTGACTATTTGATCTTTACCCTTACCACTTAGCTTGGAAAGTTTTGAGATCCCATTGCGGACATCATAAACTGCCATTCAACCGTTCGCCCTCTTTAAAAAGAATATCTCTTTTTTTCACTTTCCTTGTTTCTTTATGATCAGACATTTGTTTCAACTCCTTTTTTTTGAGAACTTTAAAACTATGAATCTGTCTGATGATACAATTTACGCAGCGTGAATGTTCATGCTCCCTCCTTTGGTCTAAATATAGTTGTAAAGCATAATGGGTATTATTCACCTAAATCAGGTCTATCTTCATAAAGGTCACTAAAGGTCTTATCTGAAGCGTAATCCTTTCTCAGAACTCTGTAGACACTATAAATTAAAGCTATCTGCCCTAGACAGGTTGCATAAAAAATCCATCCAAAAGACAAGTTCATCATTGCAAAAATAACCACAGTTAATAAGAGGAATGTGGTCATACCTAAACATGTTATACCAGTGATTTTCATTTTTTTTAATATAATATAGTCATTTCTTTTCAGCAGTATATTAATCTATTCCTAAAAAAGATAATCGTCAACTGACAAAAATCATCTTTTAAGGATCCATTTCATGGCATTTTTGCAAGAGGAATAGAGTGAATTATGGAAACTTGTTATCACTGTGGCGATGCTTGCCCTGATCCAGCAATTGTACATCAAGAGAAATATTTCTGTTGCAATGGTTGCAAAACTGTGTTTGACATTCTCAACGAGAATGATCTTACTTATTATTACGATCTCCAGGCTACTCCAGGTAAAACCCCTCTAGATTTTGAAGACCGTTTTGATTATCTGGATAATCAAAATATTATAGATCAGTTATTGGAGTTCGACGAGCAGGAGACACAAGTTGTTTCATTTGTAATCCCAAACATTCATTGTAGCTCTTGCATTTGGGTGCTCGAAAACTTAGATAAGCTCCACCCCGCCGTTAAAAGTGGTTTAGTAAATTTTCCTCAAAAATCTATTTGTATTTCTTATGATTCTTCAGAGATCAGCTTGAAGGAATTAGTTCTTTTATTATGTAGAATTGGCTATGAACCCAACATATCTTTGGAAGATTTCAGTAAAAAAGAAAAAAACATAGACCGATCTCTCATCTATAAACTCGGTGTTGCAGGGTTTGCCTTTGGTAATATTATGTTTTTGTCCTTTCCAGAATATTTTGAAGTGAATGAGTTCTGGCTAGACGAGTTTAAATTTTTATTTCGTTGGTTGATGTTTGCTTTTGCATTACCGGTGGTGTTCTACTCTGCGAGAGATTACTTTATATCAGCCTTTAAAGGCTTGCGTGTTGGGATTTTAAACATAGACGTCCCTATTGCTATTGGAATTCTGGTATTATTCCTTCGCTCTACCTTAGAAATAATAATGGATTGGGGGACAGGTTTTTTCGATAGTATGGTAGGTTTGGTATTTTTTTTACTGCTAGGAAAGTTTTTTCAGCAAAAAACGTATGCTTTTTTATCTTTTGAGCGAGACTACAAATCCTATTTCCCCATTGCAGTCACCCAGCTTATTAAAAGCGAGACTGCTGTTGCTGAAGACACTTGTGATATCCAAAGTCAACCTACTAAAACAAAACAAAGTGAACTTCAAACTCCTGTTTACGAAGTCAAACCCGGGGATCGTATCTTGATTCGAAATCACGAGCTTATTCCAACAGATGGAATTTTAATGAAGGGAAATGCATTAATCGATTATAGTTTTGTCACTGGGGAAGCGGCTCCAGTTGCTAAAAATTTAGGTGATAAAATCTATGCAGGAGGGAAGCAAAAAGCTGGAATCATAGAAATAGAAGTGACCAAAGCTGTTGAGCAAAGCTATCTTACTCAACTTTGGAATAATAAAGTGTTTAGCAAGACCAAAGCCACCACTTTCGAAAACCTAACCGACCAGATTAGCCGTCGCTTTACCATTAGTATTTTAAGCATAGCCTTTGTTGCTGGGATCATTTGGATCATTTTAGATCCTTCAAAAGCCTTCAATGTGTTCACTGCGGTTTTAATTGTAGCCTGTCCTTGTGCCATTGCTTTAGCGGCTCCTTTTACGCTAGGTAATATGTTGCGTATTTTTGGTAAACAACAGCTGTACCTCAAAGACAGTAGTCTTATCGAGCAAATGGCTCAAATTGACACGGTGGTTTTTGACAAGACAGGAACACTGACGTCACACCAGAAGAATCTGATCGTTTATAAAGGAGTAACACTCACCGAAAACGAGCAACAAGTTCTTGCGAGTACTTTAAGGGCGTCCAACCACCCTTTAAGCAGGGCATTGTATGAAATGCTTCAAAGTCAGGGTATTTCTACGTTAGATAATTTTAGCGAAGTATCAGGAAAGGGGGTTTATGGGGTTTACGGTAGTACGAGTGTAAAGGCTGGTAGCTATGCTTTTGTAGGTCGTGGGGAGCAAGAAGAAAATGCTACAAATACACAAGTACACGTAAGTACTAATGATAAATACAAAGGCTTTTACGTCTTTTATAACAAGTATAGGGAAGGTATGGAGACCTTATTTTCGGGAATGAGGAACACAGCAGAGCTGGTTATACTCTCCGGTGATAATGATGGTGAAAAAAACTATCTCAAAAGTATCTTACCAAAATCGGCACAATTGAAGTTCAATCAAAAACCCGATGACAAATTAAATTTCATAGAAGCGCTTCAACAACACGGAAAAAAAGTAATGATGATAGGTGATGGTCTTAATGATGCCGGAGCCTTAGCTCAAAGTAATATCGGTATAGCTGTTTCTGAAAATGTGAACGTATTTTCTCCAGCTTGCGATGGGATTATTGATGCGAATAAATTAAAGGAATTAACCGCTTTTATGTCGCTTTCAAAAGCATCTGTACGCGTCATTCAATACGCCTTTATCTTTTCTTTATTTTATAATACCATAGGCCTCGGCTTTGCACTTACGGGTAATTTATCTCCTGTGGTAGCGGCTATCTTGATGCCATTAAGCTCCATCAGTATTGTCATTTTCACAACACTTAGCACTTTTTTATTAGGTAGGAGATTCAATTTTTGAATTTAAAACAAGATAAACAATGAAGGTGTTGAAAAGTCAATTTTGAGTCGGAACCTATCGACGAGAATCAATTTGGACGGTTATAAGATACTGATAAATGTTATTTTTTTTAACTATTTATCAACGACTGACAAAAGTCATCTTTTAAGGATAATCATCATGATATTTTTACAACATAATTAAACTAGGTATGAGCATCATTTATTTACTGATTAGCGTAAGTGTTTCAGTCGCTATTATTTTTTTTATCGCTTTTGTGTATTCTGTAAAAAAGGGGCAGTACGATGACACCTATACTCCTTCAGTACGTATGCTTTTTGATAATGAATTGGTAAAGACTAAGGATCAAAAAGGAAAGCTAAATGGAGAAAAATCAAAAAAAGACGCAAGCAAATCTGAAACTACTTCACCTAAATAAGAAGGAGGTGCTGAGGTATTTATATTTCAAAACCAACACTCAAATTTTAAAATCAACTTAATTCATCAACTCATAGAATATGCAAACAGAACAATTTTACTACGATAATAAGATCGTGAAGAAGTTCGTAAATGCCACCATATTTTGGGGTATTGTAGGAATGACCGTTGGACTATTGCTGGCCTTTATGTTTTTATTTCCAAATGTAACAGACGGAATTTCGTGGTTGAGTTTTGGGCGGTTACGCCCACTTCACACCAATGCTGTTATCTTTGCCTTTGTAGGTAATGCCATCTTTGCTGGGGTTTATTATTCTTCACAGCGTTTGTTAAAAGCACGTATGTGGAAAGACTGGTTGAGCAACCTTAACTATTGGGGTTGGCAAGCCATCATAGTTGGTGCGGCAATCACTCTACCATTAGGCTACACCACTTCTAAAGAGTATGCAGAGCTAGAATGGCCTTTTGATATTGCCATTGCAGTTATCTGGGTAGCGTTTGGCGCCAACTTAATAGGGACTATTCTAAAAAGAAGACAGCGGCATCTCTATGTAGCAATTTGGTTCTACTTAGCAACTTTTGTGACTGTGGCTGTTCTTCATATTATAAACAGTGTAGAATTGCCTATTAGTATTTTAAAAAGTTACTCGGTCTATGCAGGAGTTCAAGATGCTTTGGTACAATGGTGGTATGGACATAATGCGGTTGCATTCTTTCTTACTACCCCATTCCTTGGCTTGATGTATTACTTTGTGCCTAAAGCGGCAAATAGACCTGTATATTCTTACAAACTTTCTATCGTTCACTTTTGGTCGTTGATTTTTATCTACATCTGGGCAGGACCTCACCACTTGTTATACACGGCATTACCAGATTGGGCACAAAATCTGGGTGTAGCTTTTTCCATCATGCTTATTGCTCCGTCTTGGGGTGGTATGATAAATGGACTTTTAACCTTACGGGGGGCTTGGGATAAAGTGCGTACCGATCCAGTTCTTAAATTTATGGTAGTAGCTATTACTTGTTATGGTATGGCAACCTTTGAAGGTCCTTTGCTTTCGCTTAAAAATGTAAACGCCATTGCTCATTATAGCGACTGGATTATTGCACACGTTCACGTGGGTGCCTTAGGCTGGAATGGATTCTTGACTTTTGGTATGATATATTGGTTGGTGCCTCGACTTTTCAAAACGTCATTATGGTCTATCAAACTAGCCAATGTTCACTTTTGGGTGGGGACCTTAGGTATTATTATGTACGCCTTACCCATGTATGTTGCAGGATTTGTACAAGCGTCTATGTGGAAGCAATTCAACCCAGATGGAACCCTTATGTATGGTAACTTTTTGGAAACACTTAATGAAATCGTTCCTATGTATTGGATGCGGGCAATAGGGGGAACTCTCTATATTCTAGGAGCCTTTGTGATGCTTTATAATGTTGTAAGAACCGTGAGACAAGGAGGCGAGGTTACCGACGAATTAGCAGAAGCTGAACCACTACAAAGAGTGACTAGAAAGCGGACTGCTAAAGAAGGTTACCACTCATGGTTGGAAAGACGACCAGTGAAACTCACCATTTTTGCGACTATCGCTATTTTAATAGGAGGTATGGCGCAAATTATACCCTCACTGATTGTAGACGATTATGTCCCCATTATATCTACTGTAAAACCGTATACCCCCTTAGAGCTTGAAGGTCGAGATCTTTATATACGAGAAGGTTGTGTGTCTTGCCATTCGCAGATGATACGTCCCTTCCGAAGTGAGGTAGAACGCTATGGAGATTATTCGAGATCTGGAGAATATGTCTACGACCATCCTTTCCTATGGGGAAGTAAGCGAACAGGGCCAGATCTGTTTCGTGTTGGTGGAAAATACAGTGACAACTGGCACTTAAATCACTTCTACGATCCACAAAGCACCTCGTCAGGTTCTATAATGCCATCCTATAAATGGCTCATCAACAGCAAACTTGATAAGAGTCAGACGGAAGACAAAATGGAAGCTATGATTACACTTGGAGTTCCTTATAGTTTGGAAGAGGTAGAGCGGGCTCAAGAATGGATGGCAGAACAAGGCGCGCAAATTGAGAAAAATCTATATGCAGATCCCGATTTTGTAAAAACGTATGAAGCCGATAAAAAGTATGCTGCAGAAAATGGAGAAGATTTTGTAGAAATGCGTAACCGTGAAGTTGTCGCTCTTATCGCCTACCTGCAAAGGTTGGGAACGGATCTTAAAATTAAGTCACCAGACGAAGTCACATTAACCAAAAACCAATAATTATGTTGAAATATATAAAAGGCAATTTGGAAAATATAGATGGCGTAGAGATCTACCCTATTATTTCCTTAGTCATATTCTTCGTTTTCTTTGTTGCTCTTTTCTGGTGGGTATTCACTACCAAAAAGGAGCATATTCAAGAAGTAAGTAATATTCCTTTAGAGAATAACCCAAAAGATGACATCTTATGAAGACCGCAGCATTTTTAAGACTATCAGGCTTTGCAATTTTCGGGTTTTTATTCCTGAATTATAGTGGGACAACAGGGGAGGTTTCAATATTTATAGAGAAGCCTTGGTTGTGGGGAGCGTACGGAATACTCATGCTTATTTACATTGCTGGTGAAGTCTGTATTGCAGCACTAAGCAGCATATTGTATAGAAGTCTAAACCCTGAAAAACAGGCAAAATACGATGAGGACCTTGCTCTGGCCAAAGAAAACCAGTTCAGTTGGATCAAGACCACTTACAAAAACCTGCTGGGAACCAAACCTGTAGAAGAAGAGGGTGAGATTGTTTTGGATCATAACTATGATGGTATTCGCGAACTGAATAACAAATTACCACCATGGTGGGTTTACGGATTTTATGCGACTATCATTTTTGCTATAGTTTATATGGTTCGTTACCATGTTTTTGACGGTACCGATCAAATTGAAGAATATCAAATTGCTTTAGCCGAAGCGAAAATTGAAATCGAAGACTACAAAAGGACAGCAAAGGATCTTGTCGATATAAATACAGTCGTAAGACTTACTGAAGCTAGTGACTTAGATGCTGGTGAGGGTATTTTTACTAGTAATTGCGTCGCCTGCCACAAGGTAGATGGCGGTGGTGGTATAGGTCCAAACCTTACCGATGACCATTGGATATTAGGTGGAGGAATTAAAAATGTATTTAAGGTTATTTCTGAAGGGGGTCGTGCTGGTAAAGGCATGGTGTCTTGGAAGGCTGAATTGAAGCCCGCTGAAATGGCACAGGTAGCCAGCTATGTCTTAAGCTTACATGGCACCAATCCTTCAGATCCAAAAGAACCACAAGGTGAAATTTGGGTAGACCCAATGGCGTCTGTAGAAGACGTAGAGGCGATGATAAAAGATCAGCCTGTGACTGAAGATATAATTAAAGAATAGTAATACTGAAGCTTAAATATGAAAGAAATAGCAGAAAAGTTAAAGGTAAGTGATCAGCCTGTCATCAAAACTATTTACAAAGGAGGAGATACGACCATCATCGCTATAGGTTTAGGACGTGGGGTGGAATTGGCAGAACACTCAGCGCCTTGTAAAGCTAAGTTAATGGTTGTACAAGGTGAAATTGATTTTAACACTGAAACAGAAAGTAGGCGTTATGCTTGTTTTGAGAGTTATGATATTCCTCTGAACCTAAGACATAGTCTTGTGGCCCGGGACGATGCACTAGTTCTACTTTTTTTAACTGAGGGATAGGCCGTCTTAAGGATAAAGAATCTAAAGCTCCAAAAGCTCAAAATTTAAATACTGATCTATATCGGCAAAACATAAAATAATGGCAGAACAAGGCAAGGATAATTTTAGGGATACCATTGGAACGCTAAATGAAGAAGGAGATAGAGCCTGGATTTTTCCAAAAAAACCTGTTGGTAAATGGTACGAATACCGAAAATATGTGAGTTATGTGCTTTTAACTTTCCTATTTGCGGCACCCTTTATTAAAATTGGTGGGCATCAATTTTTGTTATTTAATGTTTTAGAACGGCGGTTCAATATTTTTGGATTCCCTTTCTGGCCTCAGGATTTTTACATTTTTGTGATCATGATGCTTACTGGTGTCGTTTTCGTTATTCTTTTTACAGTTGCCTTTGGAAGACTCTTCTGCGGCTGGATCTGTCCACAAACTATTTTTATGGAAATGGTATTTCGTAGGATTGAATATTGGATAGATGGCGACCGAGGAAAGCAAAAGCGTCTCGCGAAAATGCCTTGGAATAAAGAGAAAATCCGTAAGCGTTCTTTGAAATGGTTTGTTTTTTTTGTGATTTCCTTTTTAATTGCCAATGTTTTCTTAGCCTATCTCATAGGGAGTAATCGCTTACTACGATACATCACAGACGGACCCATGGAACATTTAAGTACTTTGATTTCGCTAGTGATCTTTACAGGAGTGTTCTATTTTGTATTTGCCTGGTTTAGAGAGCAGGTGTGTATTATCGTTTGTCCTTACGGAAGGTTGCAGGGCGCCTTACTCGATGATAAATCTATTGTTGTTGCCTACGATCATAAACGTGGAGAAAAGGATGAGGGACGTGCCAAATTAAAGAAAAACGAAGATCGTGAAACTTCGGGAAAAGGGGACTGTATAGATTGCCATCAATGTGTAGATGTATGTCCTACTGGAATAGATATACGGAACGGTACCCAACTGGAATGCGTTAACTGTACAGCCTGTATAGATGCTTGTAATATTATAATGGAAGCGGTGGATCTCCCTAAAGGTCTAATTCGCTATGCTAGTGAGGAGAATATAGAAAAGAAAACAAAATTTGAATTCACTCCGCGTTTAAAAGGATATACCGTGGTCTTGGGGATACTGGTTTCGGTGCTGGTAGGGATGCTTTTTTTACGTAACGATGTAGAAGCGGATATCTTTAGACTACCTGGACAGCTCTATGAGTATAAGGCAGATAACCTTATAAGCAATGTGTACACCTATAAACTTATTAATAAAACGAACACGGACATTGAAGATGTGCGTTTTGAACTGATGTCTCATAAGGGAAGCGTTGAAATAGTAAGCCGAGACACCTTTACAATTCCTGCAGGTGGTATGGCAGAAGGGACGCTTTTTGTTGAATTGAATCCGGGTTCACTGAGTGGTGATAAGGATAAAGTTGTTATAGCAGTATTTAGCGGAGATGAACAGATTGAAACGACGCGAACAGCCTTTTTAGGACCGCAGACTTATAAGTAATTCGGAGTTTTAAAAGGCGTGAGGGATAGTAGTGGAAAGCCCACAGCTCTCCTGAAGGCTTTCTGGAGAGTGAGGACTTGCAACGTATAGCCTGACCTTTTTGATGCTTTTGCGAAAAAAGGGCACGCCCAAAACAGTAAAAATCAATATAAATTAAATCAATATAAATTAAGTCAGGATGAAGGAAAAGATTAAGAAGGATTGCTGCCAAGGCTGCAAAAATGGTCAATCAGGAAAGAATCCATTATGTAAGGCTAAAGGGATGTGCTCAAAACTCGATGCTGAAAAGCAAAATACCAAAAAATAGGAATTATGAAAATAAATTGGGGAACTGGACTAGTCATTGGAATGGTTATTTTTATAGGCTTTATTCTCATTTTGGTGTATAAAATGACAACCGATCATAATCTTGAGCATGATTTAGTCACCGATGGGTATTACCAAAAAGAAATGGAGTTGCAAGACGATATTTATGCGCGGCAGAATTCTATGGCCATGGAAGAGCAGATTATAGGACAAAAAAATACGAAGGGCTATGGGCTTGAGTTTCCAGAAACTTATGATCCTAAGAAAATAGAAGGAATGGTGTTCCTTTATAGAACATCCAGTAAAAAACTGGATTTTGAACTTCCACTAGAACTTACAGATTCCAATTTTCTTATTCCTGATGAATTTTTACTAGAAGGCCGATGGAATATTACGATAGATTGGGAGTATGAAGAAAAAAAATTTCGTTTTAAAAAGGAGATAACCTATTAGGTATGTTGATTTCAGCACTCATATTCGGTTTGTTAGGAAGTTTCCACTGTGTGGGAATGTGCGGTCCTATAGCGTTTTTGCTACCTGTGGATCGTCATAATCCCGTAAAACGGATGCTGCAAATAATGAGTTATCATGTGGGAAGATTATTGACTTACGGCACTATTGGGTTGCTGTTTGGTTTTTTGGGCAGACGCCTGGATTTATTTGGATTCCAGCAGTACATTTCCGTTGCTGTAGGGGTCTTGATGGTATTAGCAATTCTGGTACCTTCAAAATTATTTAGGCGGTATAACGGCTCTTCCTTTATGTACAGATGGGTCGGTAAAGTGAAAAGTGCTCTTGGTTCAGAATTGAAGCGGAAGTCGATGGATAGTTTCTTTACCATTGGTTTCCTAAATGGATTTTTACCTTGTGGTTTGGTCTATATGGCGGTTTTTGCTAGCATTGCTGCCGGAAGTGCTTTTGAAGGTGGAGTGTATATGGTGTTTTTTGGATTGGGAACAATTCCTCTCATGACAACAGCAACCTATTTAGGCAATTTCTTAAACGCTACTTTTAAACAACGCATCTTGAAGGTGATACCTGTATTTGTTGTGATTGTTGGAGTGCTCTTTATTTTGAGAGGATTAGGTCTTGGAATTCCATATATATCTCCCGCAGAAATAGTGTCTATAGAACAGGTCTCTGCAGAACACTCTTGTCATTAATTTTTACATATAAACTTAAAACACTTTCTTATGAACACACATTTTTTACCACTTGTTAATTGGGGGCTAGGAACAATCATGATTGCTGTTTTTGCTGTGGTTTGTATCCTTCTTGTAGCCGTAATTTTTAGTCTTGCAAGCAGCGATAAAAAGGCACCGAACACCGATGATACGACAAAAGAATCTAAGCATACAAATTCAAATCCTTAAGTATTATCTACACTAGTACTTTGAGACTGATGGCCTGGGAGGGTAGAATGTCGTATTTAGGGTATTGCCATTTATAGGCAATGTAACATTCCTGATTTACAAAATCAGCAAAGGAAAAACTTGCAAGCTAAAAAAAAACGATTGCGCTATAAAGATACAGAAAAGCACCAAAAAGAGTGAAGCTCCACTAAAAATAGAGCTTTCTCACCTCTTAATTTTTGTTATTTTAATTTGATTCCCATTTCTAAATTCTAGACATGGGAGGAAGATTTATGTGTTTTTTATAGACTTTTTTAAGATTTTTGAACTAAATCTAATGGCATGTCTGTTTTCTGTCCTGGTGATTAAAAATCCCCGCATAACCTTGCCTAGCTTTTGTTGCTCCACCCCCCTAAAGGGAGCAAAAATCCCAAGTCAGTTACTGGTTTTTACAATAGAGTCATCCTTTAGTCTCTATAATTATTGGTGGGGCAAAGCGATAGTCGGCTAATTAATGTTTAGCGATGTTAACGGACAATGCACAATTTTAATGGCTAGCTGCTTTGAAGCAGCTTCAGAACGGAAGTGTGCTTTATTTTGAACTCCTCTTTTTGACTAAATTTTAAACATAGAATTAAACAGTCATTGAGAACAATTTAGTTTTTGGTTTTTTACGTTGCAATCTCAGGTCAAATGGCAAACATACATTGCGTACAAAGGGCTTTCCTGCTTCGGTAACGGTAATACTATCTTCAGCTATGTCTACCAATCCGTCTGCCTCCATTTCTGAAAGCTTAAACACGATATCCTCCATTTGAGGGATTTGAAGAGGTTCCTCTTCCCATGAGGTTTTGAAACTGCACATTAAGTTGAGAATATGTTTACGGATGATGAGGTCTTCCTCAGTTAATAGGTGACCACGCAGTAAGGGTAAAGTGTCCTTTCGCAGCAACTCATAATAGTCTTTTAAGGTCTTCACATTCTGCGCAAAGCCATACCAGCTATCTCCAATGGCAGAAACTCCGAGACCTATCATGACATCGGTTTTTGAAGAGCTATAACCCATAAAATTACGATGGATCTGTCCTTTTTGTTGCGCTTTATAAAGTTCATCTGTTTTTAAGGCAAAATGATCCATACCTATCTCTACGTAACCAGCCTCTAGCAATCCCTTTTTACCAGTTTCGTATTGCAAGCGTTTTTGCTCTGGCGTAGGTAAGTTTTCTTCGCTATAGCCACGTTGTCCATTTCCTTTTATCCACGGCACATGAGCATAACTGTAGAAGGCAATACGATCTGGCATTAACGCAATGGTCTGTTCTATAGTATGGAGGACGTGCTCCTGTGTTTGGAAAGGCAGCCCAAAAATAATATCGTGTCCCACAGAGGAGAAACCCGCTTCGCGAGCCGTTTTTGTAGCCTGTTCTACATGCTCGAAAGCTTGAATGCGATTGATGGCTTTTTGCACGGTTTCATTATAATCTTGAACACCGTAACATACTCTAGTGAAACCGTTATGGTTAAACATTTCTAGGTGCTCTTTTGTTGTATTGTTAGGATGGCCTTCAAAACTGAATTCGCAATCCGCCGTCTTATCTGCTATTTTAAAAATACCCATTAGCAATTCCTCCAAATTTTCGACAGAAAAGAAAGTTGGCGTTCCTCCCCCTAGATGGAGTTGCTGAATGACTAGTCCATCTCCCAGAACCTCACTATACATAGAAAGTTCTTTAAGTAAAGCCTTAATATAGGGCAGTTCTAGAGTGTGATTTTTGGTAATTCGCTTTGTACATCCGCAGAAGGTGCACATGCTCTCACAAAAGGGTAAGTGGATATAGAGGCTAATATGTTTTGCTTTAGGTGTAACTCCCAATCCTCTCTGTAGGCTATCTTTCCATTTGTCGACTGTAAAGCTTCTCTCATCCCAATAGGGAACAGTAGGGTAGCTCGTATATCGAGGGCCTGGGACATTGTATTTTGAGACAAGTCTGTTTTTTGTAGTCATAGTCTTTGAGTTGTGATAATTACCAATTAAGCGGTGTTTTATTTTAAAAATAACTTGGCTTAAGGCTTCTTAGCTAAATACAAAAATAGGAGGGATGTCTCGAGTTTTCGATGACTTTCATCAGTTTACAAAAAGATTTTAATGGTAAATAAGAGCTTGAGTTTTTAAGGTATGGCTATAAGGGTATACCCACTAAAGTTTAAAATTAAGGGAGTTGGTCTAACCTCTTTTAAGTACAAATGGTCTCTGGATTAAATTCATTGTATGCTTTTGAAAAGAATTTATTCTGAATTTGTTCGCAACTCTATTTCATGCTCTACACTACATTTCTTAATACTCCATCTTAGCTTTCAACATCTATCTTGGAGGGGTGTTATGGTGAAGATTCTGTGATTATATGCTTATTTTGAAGTTTAGCAACACTAAGAGTTGAAGAGTAATGGCTTCCAAGATTTCACCGTTTATTAAAGCCTGTTTTTAATGTTAAGACCTATAAGATAACGAAAAAATTACTAAATTTATGTCATTACTAAAATAAGGATAACCCGATTTGTTGTGTTATCTTCAGGATAGCTACAATTTAAAAAATGACAATGAAACACTTACTATTAGGTTTTATATTTGGAATATCAATATCATTTATATCTTGGATAGTCGGAATGGTACTTAACGGTATTCTTGTTAAAACTGAATATTATAAGACACTATCAAATCTGAACTTTATTGAAAGTAAAGCTCTAAATAAAAATATTGGAATCGGTTATTTTAAGTGGATTGTGAAAAATACATTTTTCAAATTTTTTAATCAGAAAATTAAGTTAGAAAACAGAAAAGTTGATTTAACCGAAATACGAAATGAAATGACCCTTTCAGAAATAAGTCATTTAATCGGATTTATTTTTGTGACAGTTTTTGCCATTTATAAAAGTTTTACACTAAGCTTAGTATTTGGACTCACAATGATGATCCCGAATATTTATATGAATTTATATCCTTCATTATTACAGCAGGAAAATAAAAGACGAATCAACAAATTAATGAAACGAAATATAAAAAAAGAAGCTAACCCCCTATAAAATTAATTGCTGGTTTTAGCTTATTTGTGAATCCTGAAGCATCGGGATTTTATGTGCTAACTTAATTTATAAATCTCACAACTCACCTTATTTACACAACAACGGTATATACAACCTGAAAAAAATAATTTGTAACATTTTGACATTCCTTGTCTCTAAATGAAAACTAAAAGGAAACAAAATGAAAAAAACACTAACAGTATTCGTATTTATACTATCTACACTCGTTGTTAACTCCCAAACAATTTATTCAAAAGCATTTGGTAATCCAAATGATAAGCCGCTCATCTTCCTCCATGGTGGACCAGGATATAATTCTGTGGGTTTTGAAGCAACAACAGCTCAGGAACTTTCGGAAAATGGTTTTTATGTCATTTCTTATGACAGACGTGGTGAAGGAAGGTCAACAGATAAAAATGCAAAATTCACTTTCAATGAAACTTTTGATGATATAAATTCAATTTACGACAATTTCAATTTAACATCAGCAACACTAATAGGACATAGCTTCGGTGGTGTAATTGCAACCTTATATGCAGAAAAGCATCCAAATAATACTAAATCTATTATTCTTGTCTCAGCACCGCTGTCCATGCAAGAAACACTTTCAACCATATTAAAATCATCAAAATCAATTTACATTAGCAATAAAGATTCTGTTAATCTCAACTATATAAATAGGTTAGAGAAAATGGATAAAAGCTCTATAGAGTACAGTTCATACTGTTTTGGTCACGCTATGCAAAATGGATTTTATTATCCAAAAGAACCAACAACAGAAGCTGTAAATAGGTATTCAATGTTTAAAACAGATACTTTGCTTATAAAATATAGTTCACAAATGACTTATGAAGCACCAAGAGGATTTTGGCAAAATGAAAACTATACAACTTTAGATTTAAAAGACAATCTAAAACAAATAGTAAAGAATGGCACACCTGTCTTCGGCTTATATGGTAAAGATGATGGTCTGTTTTCAAAAAGTCAAGTCAGAACTATTGAAAATTTAATTGGGGAAAATAATTTGGAATATTTACACAACTGTTCTCATAACCTCTTTATAGATCAGCAAACCAAATTTATTGACGCATTAAAAAAATGGACTGAATAATGAATTTTGAAACTATCTATAAAACATATTGGCAAAAGGTTTTTAGGCTATGTATGGGCTATGCAAATGATACAGATGTAGCGAAAGATTTAGCTCAAGAAACATTTATTAAAGTTTGGAAACAATTACCCAAGTTTAGAAACGAATCTTCTATTGGAACTTGGATATTTAGAATTGCATCCAATACCTGTTTGCGTCAAATTCAAAAAGACAACAAGATGCCTAAGTCTGAATTACCAGTAGAGATTAAAGATGAAATTTTAGACACAAACATAGAGAAGGACATACAGTTTTTATATCACTGTATTTCAGAACTACAAGAAGTGGAACGAATCATCATATCATTGGAACTAGAAGATATGAATCAAAAAGAAATAGCTGAAATTGTCGGTCTTTCTGAAGGTAACGTTCGAGTTAAGATTCATAGAATAAAACAAAAATTAACACTAAAATTTAAGAATTATGGAAACTGATATAGATTTAAAAAAAATATGGAATACACAAAAGATAGAAACTCCAAAAGTGGAAATTCTTTATACCAAAGCAAATAAACTAAAAAGCAGAAGCTTTTTAAAGCTCATACTAGTCAGCATTACACTTTTACTAACCATTGCTTTTATTGGCTTTATTTGGTATTATTATCAACCTGAATTAGTAACGACTAAGATAGGTATCATATTAACTATGTTAGCGATGCTTATATTTTTACTGCCTTTTAACAAACAGTTTTCTTTACTGACGAAGAATAAGACAGAACCCAATAGTAAGGAATACCTTCAACAACTTATAAAGTTAAAAGAAATGCAAGTATACCAGCAAACTACAATGTTAAGTATCTATTTTATACTTCTTGCTTTAGGAATTGGGCTCTATATGTATGAATATGTTTCTAAAATGACAATTACTTGGGGAATTATCACCTATGCTATAACCATATTTTGGTTTGCGATCAATTGGTTTTATGTAAGACCTAAAGCAATTACAAAACAAAATGCAAAACTTAATAAACTATTAGGTGAATTTGAGAAATTGAATAATCAAATGAATGACTAATACCAAATTAAATTTATAATGTCGTATAAATA
>NZ_PJBS01000034.1 GCF_002836055.1 Psychroflexus sp. MES1-P1E | reverse complement strand
GTAGGCAGTTTTTTATCATTTAAAATCACAAATGCTTTAAATTAATAAGAGCTATATTAATACCGATATTAACCTAGACTAGATAATTTTCTTCACTCCTCATTTGGGTGGGAAAAAGACCAAATCTTTTAAAAAGACCAAATGAAAAAAACTACATTACTAGCTTGTATAGTCTTCGCTACCCAATTAATGTATTCACAAGAGACCATTCCAACATCAGGAGGAGATGCCACAGGTAGCGGTGGTTCATCCAGTTATACGCTTGGTCAATTGGTGTACACTACCAATATAGGAAGTGGCACAGTTTCCCAGGGTGTTCAGCAAGCATTTGAATTTCAAACCTTAAGCAACCCAGAATTGAACACTATAAATCTATCAGCCATTACGTATCCTAATCCAACGTCTGATTACGTTATGCTGAAAATTTCAGATCATGCGCTCGATAATTTAAGCTATAATCTTATAGACATTAACGGAAAAGCTATATT
>NZ_PJBS01000033.1 GCF_002836055.1 Psychroflexus sp. MES1-P1E | reverse complement strand
TGTACTTTCCTGAAATAGGTTGACTAAAAATTAAACACTTAATGATAGTCACTTATGAAAACACAAAAAGAACCCTGGCGAAAAAAAAGCTACGAAAAAGTAACTTTAGAACTCAAAATATTTGTTGTTGACCAAATTCAAAATGGTCAGATTTCTACTAATTTTGCTTCTAAGAAATATGATGTTCCTAGAACAACTATATCTTATTGGATTAAAAAATACAGTACTTTAGTACAACAAAACACAGGTATGAGTAAACTAGATGAGATTAAAAAACTAAAGGAACGTATTGAAGAACTAGAGTTTGTAAAAGACTTTCAGCAAGATATTATTGCAGATATGGAACTCATTACTGGAGTCGATATCTCAAAAAAGTCGCTGCCCAAAATAGTAGCAAAAGAGATAGCACTAAAAAAGAAACACCGTTTAAAAGAAAATGGTTCTATCAGTGTTTTGGGATTAGTAAACAAGCCTTCTATAAAAGATGTAAA
>NZ_PJBS01000032.1 GCF_002836055.1 Psychroflexus sp. MES1-P1E | reverse complement strand
CTGAAATCTTTGTAAGATGTTTTCATGCCATGAGCTAGATCAAAGCCGTTTCCAATGAGGACTATTCTATTCATTCAGGATTGGTTTAATTCAGGATAGTTTAGGATAAAAGTTTTGCAGAATATAAGAACTACATCTAAAATAGGGTCTTATGATGTAAGAATAAATGAGTAATAATTGATTAATCAACGGCTCTATCAACGGCATCAACGGATTTTCAACGGATTTTCAACGGCTCTACCAACGGTTATTGATGTAAGCCTTTGCTGGTGCCGTTGCTAATTTTACAACGGGAGTTAACAAAGCCATTGTGATGGCGGTTGATTATTGCTTTATGGTATTCAGAGTATGAAAATCTGTGTATGAAAACGAAAATGTGCATACTTGACACGTAATTTTTTGTCAACGAGATGATTTTAAGAAGTAGGAGATAGAGCAACTATTATAATAAGGCATTGTCGGGATTAGTTTTATTCTTCAATTCAAACTCTCATAGTTTCATTCA
>NZ_PJBS01000031.1 GCF_002836055.1 Psychroflexus sp. MES1-P1E | reverse complement strand
CCATTTACACTAGATCCACTTTGCCTAATTATAGGGGTTAATCCTGCATAACTACATAACTCACTTCCACTTTTAAAACGATCGAATCCATCCGTTAAAACCACTAACATTAAGGATGTTTTCTTTCCTATTCCTGGAATACTTTTTAAACGTGTTAAAACATCTTTATGCACTTCATTTACCAACAACAAAAGCTTTTCTTCTATGGTGTCTATTTCTTTTTTGAGTTGTCTTAAACTCCTTTTTAATGAAGTAACAACTAATTTACTAGGTTGCCCTAAAACAGCTTCTCCATGTAATTTGTTTTTTAACATAGTACTCTGTTTTGTATACACAGAAAGTAATCTTGTCATTTGAAGACATTCTAATTGATGTTTTGAGTTTCCTTGCCAAAGCTTTAAATCTACTTGTTTTGCGTATTCACAAATAAGCTTAGAATCACTTTTATCTGTCTTTATTTTAGATAGTTTCATCTGAATAAAACGTTTCACCGCTAATGGATTTTCTACCGAT
>NZ_PJBS01000030.1 GCF_002836055.1 Psychroflexus sp. MES1-P1E | reverse complement strand
GTTTAGGATTACAATACTGAAAACGGCTATCTGAATGATGTATGAGTTTTTTATTAGGGTATTTCCTGTTTTTAATAGCCATAGCCAACGCTTCTTTACAAAGTGAAGTCTTCATGTTGTTATCTAATTTATAGCCCATAATTTTCTTTGAATAGGCATCTGTTACAATTGCTAGATAATTGTGTCCATTGTCCGTTTTAATGTATGTTATATCACTCACCCATAGCTGTTCTGGTCTATTGGGTACTTGGTTTTTAATTAGGTTTTTATATTTTCTAAATTGATGATTAGAGTTCGTTGTTGTCACGTAGTTTTTAAGCTTAGGAACGAGCAAATTATGGAGCCTTAAAAAGACATAAAATTTATCTCGCCCTATTTTTATGTCTTGTTTTATGAAGCTTGTTTTTAGTTCATTATAAAGCTTAATACCTCCAGTTCTCATGCCTACTTTTTTGCGGTAACCTTGTACCATTGTAATCAGTTTTTTGTGGTTTATTTGTTTGACTTCTTGTGA
>NZ_PJBS01000029.1 GCF_002836055.1 Psychroflexus sp. MES1-P1E | reverse complement strand
ACCATTAGTTGTTTTTCTTTTTAACTAAAGAAGTGTCTTCTCACTAAGTAGTGTTACGTAAAATTAATGGGTTTTTACTTTTTTTCTACGTTTTTTTTTTTAATTTTAATTGTTTATCAAGTATATAACCATAGTTACCTCCTGTTTTTGAGTTGACTACCAAAACACCATAAACCATAAAACCAATGATTAAAAAACTAACACTTGTAGCTTGTATAGTCTTCTCTACCCAATTAATGTATTCACAAGAGACCATTCCAACATCAGGAGGAGATGCCACAGGCAGCGGCGGTTCATCCAGTTATACGGTTGGTCAATTGGTGTATACTACCAATATAGGAAGTGGTACAGTTTCCCAGGGTGTTCAGCAAGCATTTGAATTTCAAACCTTAAGCAATTCAGAATTGAACACTATAAATCTATCAGCCATTATGTATCCTAATCCAACGTCTGATTACGTTATGCTGAAAATTTCAGATCATGCGCTCGATAATTTAAGCTATAATCTTATAGACATTAACGGAAAAGCTATATC
>NZ_PJBS01000028.1 GCF_002836055.1 Psychroflexus sp. MES1-P1E | reverse complement strand
CAATGGAAAGTCATCATTACACCTGTAATTATTGTCAAAAGGAATTCATTCCTAAACGAAGGAAAGTACAAAAGTTCTGTAGTTCATCCTGCAGGGTTAGACATCACCAAGCATCTAAAGGACGCAAAGCAAGACAATCTCAAGCCCTAGGTCAACCCGTTCAGGATTCAAAGGCTATGGAAGTAGAGAAAATTAGCGCTGCCGGAATTGGTAACGCTGCTTTAGGGACCATAACAGCAGATTTAGTAAAAAACCTACTGACTAAAGAGGATAATAAGCCAGCGACCAAGGCAGATCTAAGACGGCTTGAATCAAAGCTAAAGCGATACCATCATATTAAAAATATGAATCAAAATCATCTAGGACAGTTAGCTTATTTTGATATGGAATTAGGAATCTTTATATATAGATTTGAAAGCTGACTATAAATAATAATTTCATTGTTTAATATGCTCTTCTGAGAAGCTTATAGTAGAGATCTCTACCTATTTCGATGTATTCCTCTACAACTCAAGTTTAAACTTTAATAAAGCTCTGAGCAAGGTCATTGGTGGAGAT
>NZ_PJBS01000027.1 GCF_002836055.1 Psychroflexus sp. MES1-P1E | reverse complement strand
GTTGTAAAACATACTAAACCAAAATTACGCATAAATGAACGTTTACGGAAAATGTAAAAATTGTAAAAACGAAATTGGATACCGAACCGATGCAAATACTCGTGTTGAATTTGCAATGCAAGACGGCGAAACTAAAAAAATGAACTGCAAAAATTGCGGTACTGATACGGTCTTTCACGTGGACGAATTATTCGCCAAACGTTCTAACATGCCTTTTTTAACGGTTGCATTAGGAGTTTTTTTATTAGTAATTATTACTGTATACTTCCTGTTTTTTAGTGACAACCAATATGTAATTATAGCTTTTGGACTTCCATTTGCTGTTTACTTCATGTTAGATAAACAAGACCAAAAAAGAGTTTCTGATTTTAATAAGCGAAAATTAAAAGGTAGAACTCACAACATCGGATAAAGTACGTTTTACAACAGTGTATATAAAAAATAGCGTAAGTCGTCGCTAACACTAAAGATTGGGCATTTTTAGGCAGTCGCCAAATTTTTAAATTTGACGATTTCACTAAATTTAAATAAATAGTAAAATTTAAAAATTCCGCTTGTGTTAATCCGAAAAGATAATGCCTCCTTTTAGCGCTACTTTTCATATACGAGACGTT
>NZ_PJBS01000026.1 GCF_002836055.1 Psychroflexus sp. MES1-P1E | reverse complement strand
GCGATCCAGATTTCCCAACGGGAGCAACACAAACAGAAGGGGACGATCCAACCACGACCACCATCGTAAGCGGACAAACGCTTAATGAAATAGATGGTTTTTACGAAACAGGGACTTTAACGGGTCACTTGTACTTCGATGAAAATGGAAATGGTACTCAGGAGCCAAGCGAAGCAGACATGCCAAATGTAGATGTTGAAATCACGGATGTATTTGGAGTAGTCACGACACTTGCAACAGATGCCAACGGTGATTGGAGCTTAGTTTTACCACAAGGCGATGCTACATCAAGTATTGTTCGAATTGATCCAGATTTCCCAACAGGAGCATCTCAAACAGAGGGAACGGATCCAACCACGACTACTATTGTAACCGGACAAACGCTTAATGAATTAGATGGTTTTTACGAAACAGGGATTTTAACCGGTCACTTGTACTTCGATGAAAATGGCAATGGAACTCAGGAGCCAAGTGAAGCAGATATGCCAAACGTTGATGTAGAAATTACTGATTCTTTCAGTCAAGTTCAGACTGTAACGACAGATGCCAACGGTGATTGGAGTCTAGTTTTACCACAAGGCGATGCGACATCAAGTATTGTTCGAATTGATCCA
>NZ_PJBS01000025.1 GCF_002836055.1 Psychroflexus sp. MES1-P1E | reverse complement strand
GATGTTTAAATCTATTTTTGAGTTAGAATTGACCCTTAAGACTTGATTAGTTGAAGTATCGTCTGTTTTAAATTCTTCTTTGAAAGTCAGTGTAGGGACTTCATTTGGTTGAAGGTCACTAACAGTCTGAACAAATACAGATTGATTGACTTGTAAAAAACGGAATTTTTCTGAACCCATATTATCGTTAAGAGGAACTTCAGGAATGTGTTCTACGGGGTCAGAATCTAAGTCAACTGTAACGTAACCACCTCTTTCACCAATACCTGGTTTATAAGCGTAATAAAATCTTTTGTCCAAATGTGTTGAACTAGTTGCTAGAGTTGCTTTCATATCAACTTCAGCTTGGTATGGATTACCGATTAAAGCAAAGCCTCCTGAGTTAGGATTCAAATCGTCATCTTTGTTTACATCACCAGTTAAGATCGTCCCCAAAGATCTCAGCCTTGTATCATCGCCTTTAGCTATATTATCTACATAAATATTTGTAGCTCTATCACCCCTAATCAAAATTCCGTAGGCTTTACCCGCTTCTAAAGTGTTTAAGTTTGTGTTGGAAATCGTTAACCAACTTTCACTTTGTGAATCCCAAGAAAATAAAGATGGATTTCCAGTGGAGGTTGCATCAAGTCCATTATCGCCGTTTGTAT
>NZ_PJBS01000148.1 GCF_002836055.1 Psychroflexus sp. MES1-P1E | reverse complement strand
GATTTATTGCTACATTATAAGTTTAAATTGGTCTAATACAGAAAGAGTGGTTAGGTTTTCTCATAATCCTTTGTTAGTTATTAAATAAGGTATACCTGTTTTAACATAAAGTCTTTTGTTTTCGTTTCAATCTTACTTTAAATACTAGAAATGCGTTCGAAAAAGCCTTGATTTATTTAAAGCTTTTAAATGTCGAGCTATATTTGGTTTGCATCGCTATTCTTCATAAATATAAAACCATCAAAGAAATTAATAAATATTGTGATGAGTTTTCATGACCACTAGCGTTTAATTCATCCAAATCTATAATGACATTACAGTTGAACGCCGTATTTGAAATCTTGCTTTTAATATGAATGCTGATCTTATAGGAATTGGAATACAGGGTAGATAAGGCATTTCCCATTTTATAAGGGTAAGCTTAGCTTGAAATATTGTCATCCACATTAAGAATCCTATGGTTACTTTCAAGATTTAATTTTACAGAAAAGTTTAGCCTTCATTTTTCAATAGAATTTTATAAAAGGGATTGTTCTAGGCCCTTTAGGTGAATTTTCCATAGATAATTCCAAAACGACTTGGTAGTATCTCTTTTCACCTTATCTATATGAATAGTTTTATCGACATCCTTATTGTTCACAAATACATTGCTAAGTAAACTCGCAAAATGATTTTCGCCTCCTCTTTTATTAAGAATCTTTAATTTAAGATTTTTATAGGCAATTTTGAATTCTCCTTTTGCTTCGGAATTTGTTCCTATAAATGCTGTTTCGATTCTATTGATCTTTCCCTCTAATTTCATGCGCATGGCTGGAGCCAAAAATGTATTCACAGAGCTATCCTCGACATCCTTTATGAGTGTTGAAACCTTAAATCTTTCTTGACTTGGATTCAAACTCATAGTGAATAAAATCTGAGACTGTTTAGATAATTTCCCTGAAGCGATCACTGCTATCTCAGACTTTTCTTTGTTGATGCCGTTATGTAAGTTCGTAATTTGAACATCTATACTTTCAAAATTTATGTCCCCTGGAGGCCGGTCTGTATGGAATAATTCCTGATAGTTGATAGCTAACTTAGAAACCAGTATGGAATCCACTAAGAGATCAAATCCTAAGTCTCTTAGTGATTCGCTATATAAAGGCTTATAGGAAGTGTCATCTGATATGGTCTTATCCCTGTAGATATTGAAATTCGTGGAATCTAAAAGGATTTTATCTAAGGAGAGTTGTAGTTTGTCTTCGTTTTGGACTAGTTCTAATCCCTCAAGGCTTATCAATTTGGCATCTAGATCCATTAAATCCTTTTCTATCTTGATATGTCTGATGTAGGATTGCTGTGTGTACTTTGGTTTTATTTTGAAATTTTTAAAGTCTACTTTTCTATTTTTAAAGCTGAGATCGTCAATAGTTAGATCGTGTAGGTCGTCTAGATCATAATGTAAGTCTTTTGCTTTTATAGTAAAAGAGTCGTCCATAAGCCAGTCGAAGTTGATGTCCAAAGGCCATCGGGCATTTTTGGCTGCTAAATCTATCTCGTTAATACGAAGTCTTTTGCCTTTTGCCGTCGTGTATTCAACAGAAGATTGGCTGATTTTTATAGCTTTAATTTCTACTGGAGAAGCTGCGTCTAGAGTAATTTTATTATTTGCTACTTTAACTAAAGTAGTATTGTATTTCAGATTGAGACCTTTTACTTCAAGGTTTTCAATTTTGATGTCCTTTTTCAGAGTATAGAGTAACACATCCACATTCAAATAAATATAGTCTGCCTGAATATCTTTGATAGAATCATAGAATTTAAATCCTTCTAGTTCTAGACTTCCCGTAAGTACATTCACGTTAAAGCTCGTGTATGATATTGAGGGCTCTTTGCTAAGTCTTTTTTTTACTTTATTGGAGATAATGAAATCAGCAATAATAAAGCTAATGACAAATAGTGAAGATATAATGACAATATAGGATAGAGTTTTTTTCATTTTAAATTTAATTGGGCTTTTGAAATTACTCAAAAACAGGGTTCAACTTCACTTTAGGTATCAATTTTTATAGACGTAAATTGAAAATAAATCGTAAAAATTCACCCATTATTTAACTTTGAATAATGCGCGAAGTTTTTTATCTAAAGTTAAGATAGAAGTGGTTTTTATGAGTAAACTATTAATGAATGTATTCAATTTTAGAAAAGATCAGAATCTATAGCCAGCATTAAGTCCCGCTCTTAAAACAAAGTTAAAATTACGTTGAGAATTATATTCGCTAAACAAGTTACGACCTCCACCAAGAAAAGCTTCTAAGATCATACCTCTGCTAGAGACAAGTTTATAGCCCCCGCTAAATCCAAGAGCCAAATCGGTGATGTCTTTATTCTGTCTTCCTCCTTCAACTTCAATTCTATCTTCGACACTATTTAAGTTTGTGAAAATTTCACCAAAAAATCCCTCTGCATAATTATTTCCAAAATAAAACCTGTAGTATCCTGTAAGATTATATTTTATATTCCAATCGATGTAGTCATCGAATGGAACCATAAGGTTTACCCCTACACCAGACTCTTCATTAATAAGATATTCATAAGTGACATCAAAGTTGCCTAGAATTAAATAGCCAATATTGATTTTCGGTTCGTGAAATTCAGCATAAGATAATGTATATTCAGATTGCGCAAAAGCACTTACAGAAAAGAAAATGACGATTATAAAAAGTATTTTTTTCATTGAGAGGTTATTTTAAAGGTAAATATAAGATATCGATCTTAGTTCGTCATACCAAATTAAATTTATAATGTTGCATGAATAAATTGAGTTATACTACGACGTAGCTCAGCACAGGTTTTTTGATTTATTGAAGTTAAAAATAAGTAGCATAGCTTAGTTACGGTAATTATTTTTGATAAAAAGCAGACGAAGAAGAAACGATTTATTGCGACATTATAGGTTTAAATTGGTATTAGCGATGAGTTGTTACTAATTGTCTATTTTTGTAAAAAATAAATTTAATTATTATCGAAGCAAAAACACATAAAGCCGGATTTGTAAATATCATTGGAAATCCAAACGTAGGGAAATCCACCTTGATGAATGCCTTTGTAGGGGAGAAGCTTTCTATTATTACGAGCAAAGCCCAAACCACTCGTCATAGAATTCTTGGAATTGTTAATGGGGAGGATTTTCAGATGGTATTAAGTGATACTCCTGGAATTATAAAGCCTGCGTATGGTTTACAAAATTCTATGATGGATTTTGTGAAATCGGCCTTTCAAGATGCAGATGTGCTTTTGTATTTAGTGGAGATTGGTGAAAAAGCACTTAAGGACGAGTCGTTTTTTACAAAACTTCAGCATGCTGAAATGCCAGTTTTGTTACTTCTTAATAAAATAGATAAAGGGAATGAGGAGCTATTGTTATCTCAACAAAAGCATTGGCAAGAGCAATTACCAAATGCTGAGATCTTTGCTATATCGGCCCTAGAAAACTTTGGAGTCACCGAAGTTTTTAATCGTATTTTAGAACTGTTACCAGAGTCCCCTGCTTTTTATCCCAAAGATCAATTAACAGATAAACCAGAACGATTTTTTGTCAACGAGAAAATTCGAGAAAAAATCCTGATTCATTATAAAAAAGAAATTCCATATAGCGTAGAGGTGGAAACAGAAAGTTTTGAAGAAAGCGAATCTATTATTCACATCCGTAGCGTTATTATGGTAGAGCGCGAATCTCAGAAGGCTATTATTCTAGGTCACAAAGGCTCTGCTATAAAGCGTGTTGGAACCGAGTCTAGAAAAGATTTAGAGAAGTTTTTTGATAAAAAAATTCATCTGGAAACTTATGTGAAAGTAAATAAGAATTGGAGAAACGATGGTAAGCAACTTAAGCGCTTCGGATATAACCAAGACTAGCTACTTTACCTAAATACTTTCCATTCCGAGTTTATTTTGGCTTTGTATTTTTTGGGTATTGGCAGCTCTAAAATGAGTTTTTTTTAGTGATTTTTCTTCTTTTAGACATCTTAAAATCAAAGTTACAACCGGCTTAAAACCCATACAGGTATTTTTAAGTTCATACGCTGACTTTAGTATAATCCTTTTCTGAAGTAACTTTAGTTTATGAAAGCCTTTTCAAGGGTGTACTACGAAATTACAAATTCAAAATCCAGAAGTATAACTGCAATTTTTCTACACCTGAAACAAATCTTCGTTTTGAATATAAAAATAAAGGTTTTTTACTTTACCTTTTAAACTGTTTTTTATGAGAAATTATAATCTATAAACCATTTTAATTCTTATTGAAATAGCTAGACAATATATTGTATCTTTGCAAATTATTAAAATTACAGAAATGAATAGTATTGTAGCCGTTGTAGGTCGACCAAACGTAGGAAAATCTACCCTTTTTAATCGAATGATAAAACGTAGAGAAGCCATTGTGGACTCTGCGAGTGGAGTAACACGAGATAGGCACTATGGTAAATCGGATTGGAATGGGCGTGAATTTACTTTAATAGATACCGGTGGATATGTCATAGGAAGTGATGATGTTTTTGAAAAGGAAATTGACAAACAAGTTGAGCTTGCTATAGATGAAGCAGATGTGATTATTTTTGTAGTCGATGTGATTACTGGAATAACCCCCATGGATCAAGATGTTTCAAAACTTCTGCGCCGAATTAATAAACCCGTTGTGTTGTGTGTGAATAAGGTAGATTCAAACAAAAACAGAACAGATGCTCTTGAGTTTTACAATTTAGGTTTAGGAGAGTATTATTCTATTTCAGCAACCAGTGGTAGTGGTACAGGTGAACTTCTAGATGCTTTAGTAGAGAAGTTGCCAGAACGCGAGCTAGAGGAGGAAGAAGACCTACCAAAATTTGCAGTAGTCGGTAGACCTAATGCAGGAAAATCTTCTTTTATCAATGCTCTTATTGGTGAAGACCGGTATATCGTTACCGATATTCCTGGAACTACTAGAGATTCTATAGATACACGTTACACTCGGTTTGGGTTTGACTTTAAGCTTGTAGACACTGCAGGAATTCGAAGAAAAGCTAAAGTTAAAGAAGATCTTGAGTTCTATTCTGTCATGCGAAGTGTGAGAGCTATAGAAAATTCAGATGTTTGTTTAATTGTTATGGATGCTTCACGAGGTTTCGATAGCCAAGTACAAAGTATTTTTTGGTTAGCAGAAAAAAACAGAAAGGGCATAGTTATCCTTGTCAATAAATGGGATTTGGTAGAAAAAGAGACCAACACCATGAAAGATTTTGAAGCTAAGGTCAGAAAAGAAATTTCTCCATTTGTTGATGTGCCTATTGTTTTTATATCGGTATTGAACAAGCAAAGAATTTATAAAGCTATAGAAACAGCTGTAGAGGTTTATAAAAACCGAAGTACAAAAATTAAAACTCGGGTGTTGAATGATATTTTACTTCCTATTATAGCAGAAAATCCTCCGCCAGCACTTAAAGGTAAGTATGTAAAGATTAAATACATCACTCAATTGCCGACTCCCCAACCTCAATTTGCGTTTTTCTGTAATCTTCCTCAGTATGTGAAAGATTCCTATAAACGTTTTATTGAAAATAAACTAAGACAGGAATTTAATTTTAACGGTGTTCCTGTTTCTATTTATATGAGGAAAAAATAATTTTTTTTAAATTTAACGACCAAAATAAAAAACCCTTTTAAAACATACGTTTTAAAAGGGTTTTTTATTGAGATATGAATGGTTAAAGATTACCAGCTTCCACCAGCACCACCTCCACCGAAACCACCTCCGCCAAAGCCGCCGCCGAAACCGCCGCCGCCAAAACCTCCAGAGGATCCTCCGCCAAAGCCACCTCCCATGCTGCTTCCTAAACTACTGAGGATAAGAATGTCTAATAAATTTGGTGAAGAGTTTCTATTTCCTTTTCCTGGCCCCCCACCTTTTTTTCTTCTCTTTGCAATGATAAGAATGACAATAAAAATGATAACAGGTAATATAGCAAAAGGCCATGACTTGTCTTTAGACGATTTTTGAACTTTAGAGCCCTCAAAATTTCCAGCAAGAACTTCGAAAATTGCGTTGGTACCTTTGTCTATACCTTCATAATAGTTAGCTTTTCTAAACTCAGGGAGTATTATGTTTTCTATAATTGTTTTTGTCGTCGCATCAGTCAGGTATTCCTCTAAACCATAACCCGTTGTGATCCAGATTTTACTATCTGCTTTGGATATCAAAATCAGAAGTCCGTTATCTTCTTCTTTTTGACCGACACCCCATTTTTGGGCCCACTCAGCAGCATACGTTCCTATATATTCTCCATTTAATGTATTTATGGTTGCCACTATAATCTGAGTAGAGGTTGTATCTGCATAAGTTTCTAACTTCTGCCTAAGTTGTTTCACTTCATTATCCTTAAAGAATTTGGCATTGTCATAAACAGCCATTTCTTTAGAAGGTTTTTGTGGAATTTCAATTTGAGAATAACCTTCAAAACTTAAAAAACTAAGGAATAAGGTAGAGAGTGTTAAAAGTGTGCGTGATAACTTCATAAATTAACCTTTAGAAATGTCATTGTCGAGTTTGTTAATATCGTCAGATTGGTAAGGGAAATGTTGCTTTAGTTGTTCGCCAGCTTCATGAATTCCTTTCACTAAGCCTGTTTTATATTCATTCTGTTTGAATTCGCTTAAGATTTCGTCTCTTGTGCTTTCCCAAAACCCTTTTGGTACTACCTCGTTTATTCCTTTATCTCCGAGGATTACGAGTTGATGATCCTCTACAGCAACGTAGATTAAAACACCATTGGAGAGTTCAGTTTTATGTAAATTGAGTTCTTGAAAAACCTCTAAAGCCCTTTCAAATCTGTCTTTTGGACATTTTACTTCTACGTGAATTCTAATCTCTCCAGACGTATTTCATTCGGCTTTTTTTATCGCCTCTATAATGTCTTGCTCATCGGTTGGAGTAATAAATTCAGATACTTTTGTCATAATACTAATATTTATTCAAAATCAAATTCAACTTCTTTGGCATTCTCGGAGCCTTCATCGGCTGAATATCTAGACATGTCTTCAAAATTGAACCATCCAGCAAAGATTGAATTTGGGAATACCTTAATGTGTTTATTGTAGGTGCCTACAGAACCATTGAAGCGATTTCTCTCGACATTAATTCTGTTTTCAGTGCCTTCCAACTGGGTCTGCAAATTCATAAAATTTTGGTTGGATTTCAAATCTGGATAGCGTTCAACGCTCACCAAAAGCCTAGATAAAGCAGAATTTAGTCCACCTTGATCTTGCTCATATTGCTTAATGTTTTCTTAGGTAAGATTATCAGCGTTGATATTTACAGAAGTAGCCTTGGCTCTAGCTTTTATAACTTCTGTTAACGTGTCTCTCTCGAAATCGGCAGCACCTTGCACGGTTTTTACCAGATGACCGATGAGGCCATTACGTCGTTGATAAGCACTTTCTATATTATTCCAGGGTGGATGTTTTTGCGTCTTCTTGGAACGTTACAGCTGTATTATTAAATCCTTTGGTTCAGCTGTAGAAACCGAATCCTACAACAAGAATAACAATAAAGGGGATTAACCACTTTTTCATAGTTTTTAATTTTAAAGCTGATTTTTGATAGACATAAGTTCATATCTAATAGCTTTCAATTTGCTGATCAATTCAAATTTTGAAAGCGTTTCTTTTTTATCTTCTCGTAAGTGAGTCTTAGCACCTTCTAGTGTAAACCCGCGTTCTTTTACCAGATGATAAATAAGATCTATAGTTTTTACATCTTGTCGGGTGAATTTACGATTGCCTTTAGCATTCTTTTTGGGCTGAATCTCATCAAATTCTTTTTCCCAGAATCGAATTAGTGAAGAGTTCACATCAAATGCTTTAGCAACTTCTCCAATTGTATAATAGAGTTTGTCTGCTAAGTTGTGTTTCATCAGTCTAAAGATTGATTTTCTAAAGTCGATTGATTCAACATAATATCGTATTCTTCTGCTGTTAAATCGCCATGGTAAAAATTGATAGGGTTGACTACTTTGCCGTTTTTATGAACTTCATAATGTAAATGCGGTGCTGTAGAAAGTCCTGAGTTTCCAACATAACCTATAATTTCGCCACGCTTCACTTTTTGTCCGTGTTTAACGTTAAATTTACTTAGGTGAGCATAATAAGTTTCATAACCAAACCCATGATCCAATACGATGAGATTTCCAAAACCACTAGTCCGCTTAGCTTTTTTTACGGTAGCATTACCTGTAGCAAATATTTCAGTTTTAGAAGGTGCAGAAAAATCCATGCCATTATGCATCTTTCTGTATTTTAGAATAGGATGCATACGCATACCATAACCAGAAGCCATTCTCTTTAAATCATCGTTTTTTACAGGTTGTATCGCTGGTATAGATGCCAAAAGGGCTTCTTTGTTCTTCGCTAAAGCTGCAATTTCATCTAGAGATTTTGACTGTATTATCAGCCTTTTTGAAAGCTTATCAAGGCCTTCTGTAGCTTCAACAATGATTTCAGAATTTTCATAACCTTCTAAATCTTTATACCGGTTAATTCCACCAAAACCCGACTTTCGTTGTTCTACACTAATGGGGTTAGCTTCAAAATAGACTCTGTAAATATTATTATCTCGCTCTTCTACATTTTTCAAAACACTTACAACATCATCCATACGTTTATTTAAAAGCTCATATTGAAATTTCATATTTTCAACTTCTCTTTTGTAAGCTTTCTCTTTTGGGGTTTCTAAACTTGGGATATTAATGTAGACTAGAGCTAGTATGAAACTTGTTGCAATAATTCCTAATAAAAATAAAACAGCTAACGCAAACTTTTTACCCTTTTTAGGTTCAATTTTCCTGTAGGATAGCGTATCGCTGTCGTAGTAATATTTTACCTGACTCATTCTTTTATTTTATAGTATTTTTGCGCAAATAGGTTACAAAACACTAGTCTTTAACCTACAAATATAGCCTAAAATTAAAACATTTTAAATTTATTCATCAGAGACTTTATGAAATCAACCCTTCTTCGTCGTCAGTTTTTAGAATTTTTTAAGAGCAAATCTCACGCCATAGTGAATTCTGCCCCTATTGTTCTTAAAGATGATCCCACGCTTATGTTTATAAATGCGGGAATGAACCAATTTAAGCCTTATTTTCTAGGAAACTCTGTACCTAACCAAACTAGGGTGACAGACACTCAAAAATGTTTGAGAGTCAGCGGTAAGCATAACGATCTTGAAGAAGTGGGAAAAGACACTTACCACCATACCATGTTCGAAATGCTTGGCAACTGGAGTTTTGGAGATTATTTCAAAAAAGAAGCTATCGATTGGGCTTGGGAATTTTTAACAGACGTCTTAGAGATTTCTAAAGATAACTTGTACGTAACTATCTTCGAGGGGGATAAAGCTGATGGTCTCCAGAGGGATTCTGAAGCTTATGATTTATGGAAGGCTTTAGTGAAAGAGGATAAGATTTTATTAGGAGATAAAAAGGATAATTTTTGGGAAATGGGGGATCAAGGGCCTTGTGGACCCGCGTCAGAAATTCATGTCGACTTAAGATCTACTGAGGAAAAGGCAAAAATTCCAGGAAAAGACCTCGTGAATAGAGATCATCCGCAAGTTGTGGAAATTTGGAATTTGGTATTTATACAGTATAATCGTAAAGCTGACGGGAGTTTGGAATCTCTTCCTGCCAAGCATATTGATACAGGAATGGGCTTTGAGCGTTTATGTATGGTGATGCAAGGGAAGACTTCCAATTATGATACCGATGTTTTTACTCCGCTCATTCGAGAAATAGAAACTATTACAGGAACTACCTATGGGAAAACCGAGGATATAGACATTGCAATACGAGTGATTTCTGATCACATTCGTGCGGTCGCTTTCGCCATTGCCGATGGTCAACTTCCTAGCAACACCGGAGCTGGCTATGTGATTCGTCGGATTTTGAGAAGAGCTATTCGTTATGGCTTTACCTTTTTAAATATCCAAACTCCATTTATTTATAAACTTGTAGAGGTATTGTCTAAGCAAATGGGAGACGTTTTCCCTGAGCTTATTTCTCAAAAAAACCTTTGTGAAAATGTGATTCACGAGGAAGAAAAGTCATTTTTAAAAACCTTAGAACAAGGCTTAGGGTTACTAGATAGTATTGTTAATGAGTCTTCTTCCAAAATAATAAGTGGACAAAAAGCTTTTGAACTTTATGACACATTCGGTTTTCCAATTGATTTGACGACTCTTATCTTAAGTGAAAAAGGCTACGCATTAGATCAAAAAGGCTTCGAAGTGCAGCTTCAAAAACAAAAGCAGAGATCCAAAGCTGCAGCACAAACAAGCTCAAGTGATTGGGTGGTTTTAAAGACAGATGATCAAGGAGAATTTATTGGATACGATGACACAGAAGCTGACGTAAGCATCACTAAATATAGAAAAGTAACCTCCAAAAAAGAGGGGGAACTCTACCAGTTGGTGTTTAACCTAACTCCATTTTATCCAGAAGGAGGAGGGCAAGTAGGGGACAAAGGATACCTGGAAACACCTAATGGCGACACTGTTTTTGTGATTGATACCAAAAAGGAAAACAATCAGATTATACATATCACCAAGTCTTTGCCAAAAAATATTCAAGAGGACTTTAAGGCGGTGGTCGATGTGAATCAGCGCCAAAGAACGGCGTCTAACCATACAGCAACTCACTTGCTACATCAAGCCTTGCGGAGTATTCTAGGAACTCATGTTGAGCAGAAAGGCTCCATGGTTCATTCAGGCTATTTAAGATTTGATTTCTCCCATTATTCAAAACTTACTCAAGAAGAATTGCAGGCTATCGAAGACTTCGTGAATGCGAGGATCAAAGAAAATCTAACCTTTGAAGAAGAACGCACTATTCCTTACGATGTAGCCATCGATAAAGGAGCTATTGCCTTATTTGGTGAAAAATACGGTGACACCGTTAGGTTTGTGAAATTCGGGAATTCCAAAGAACTCTGTGGTGGAACTCATGTAGAGAATACTTCCAAATTGTGGCATTTTATCATCAACAATGAAGCTTCTGTAGCCTCGGGTATACGACGAATAGAGGCTATTACCTCAGATGCTGCGAAAGAATTTTTGACCAAAGAGTCAGAGGTTTTAAGTCAAGTAAAATATATTCTGAATAAGCCACAAGACGTTTTGAAGTCAGTTGAATCTCTTCAGGAAGAAAATACTAGCTTGAAAAAAGAGATTGAACAGTTGAATGTCTTGAAACTAAAGCAAGTTAAAACTGAAGTTCAATCTCAACTGAAAGGCATAAAGGGCATTCAATTTTTAGCTCATCAGGTCAATTTGGATGCAAATGCCATGAAGGATCTGGCTTTTCAGCTTGGTGGAGAACACAATGACTTATTTGTCGTTCTAGCTTCAAAGCAGAATGGTAAGGCATTACTAGCTTGCTATATTTCTAAGGCTCTAGTGGAGTCCAAGTCCTGGAATGCTGGAAAAATTATAAAATCTCTAGGTAAGCACATCCAAGGCGGTGGAGGAGGACAAGCTTTTTTCGCGACTGCTGGGGGTAGAAATCCAGATGGTATACCTCAAGCTTTAGCCGAGGCAAAAACTATTGTAGAAGGTAAGTAATCAAAAAAATAAAATGAAATTAACCACTGAAATTCCTTTACAGTTGTCGTCATCGCCTATCGATTACGACTCAAAACTGTTGAGTCTAGGCTCTTGTTTTGCGGAACATATCGGTGATAAATTGACTTATTATAAATTCAAAACCACTCAAAATCCATTTGGTATCTTGTTTCATCCGCAGGTCTTATTGAACGTCTTGGAGAAAGCATTGTCTAACGACTCCTTTTCAGTAGATGATGTATTTCAGCAGGATCAAAAATGGCATTCTTTTTATGCTCATTCCAGATTAAACAGGACGTCTTCGGCTGAAATTTTAGCAGAATTAAATTCAGCAGGAAAAGAACTTAAAACAGCTTGTGTAGAGTCTAGTCATATCCTTATTACTTTGGGGACATCATTCGTTTATAGACATATAGCTTCTGGTCAGCGGGTCGCCAATTGCCATAAAGTTCCTCAAGCTAAGTTCGAAAAGCAATTGATTTCGGTAGAAGAGTTACATCAAATTTTGTCTAAACTTGTTAATTGTATTCGGGAGATAAATCCAAAGGTTAATATTATTTTTACGGTATCTCCTGTAAGACATATTAAGGATGGAATGCTTGAAAATTCAAGAAGTAAATCTCATTTAATATCTGCTTTGCACTGTGTTTTAGAGGAGATGTCATTTTCAAAACTTCAGTATTTCCCGTCTTATGAATTGATGATAGACGAGTTTCGGGATTATCGATTTTATAAACGAGATTTGATTCATCCTAGTGAGGTAGCGATTGATATGATCTGGGAAAAATTTATGCATAGTTTTATTTCTGAAGGAATTTATGAGGACATGGCTAAAGTGCAAAAGCTTCAAAAGTCTTTGGCTCATCGGCCTATGGATTCCTCTGTAAAAACTGACTCAAAATTAAAAGCCTACCAATATAAATTTAAAGAAGAGCTTACTAAAAAGTATTCTTTTATGAGATTCTAGACCTTATGACTCGAAAGCAAGAAATAATAGATACTGCCAAAACCCTTTTTAGAGAACGAGGCTACAAATCTGTAAGTATGCGGGATTTAGCCAAAGTAATAGACTTTAAAGCGGCTAGCCTTTATAATCATATTTCTTCTAAAGAAGAGATTTTAGCTGATATTGTATTGGATGTTGCCCGTTATTTTACCCATGAAATGAATATCATAAAAAGCCTCAATGTGGATGCCAAAACACAGTTAGAAGGCGTCATTAAACATCATGTGGACTTAACGATAAATAACCCAGAAGCTATCGCTATTCTCAATAATGACTGGATGCATCTGGAAGGCAAGCACCTTGAAGATTTTAAAATGATGCGAGACACCTATGAAAATGATTTGAGAAGTATTATAACTCAAGGAATTGAGCATAAGGAGATTGCGTTTCAAAATATAGATATTATTTTATTTTCAATCCTGTCGACTTTAAGAACTTTGCATCTTTGGTATCGCAAGCGGAGTGATCTAAGTGAAAACGACTTAAAAAAAGACATCACCGATATTCTTTTAAAAGGGATACTTGTCAAGTCGTAACGAAATTTCACAAGAGCGTCTTTTAGGTTTTTTTTTTACGCTCAATATCTTCAGATTTATTTATGCATTTAGTCGAGTGTTTTTATTGAGTATTTTTTATTTTAGTCTATGTATTTGAAGTTTGGAAAGTCTTTTTTGGATGTGTTTTTAAGTCTTTTTGGAGTGATTATTCTATTTCCATTTTTGACCTTAATCTATATAGTCCTTTTTCTTATCCATTTTTCCAATCCTATTTTTTATCAAACTCGAGTAGGGCAGGGGGGTCATTACTTTACAGTGTATAAATTTAAAACGATCAAAACCAATACCTCTACCAATGCCTTTTTGAGGGGTATACGGAAAACAAAAATTGATGAACTTCCACAACTTTTTAATGTTATAAGAGGAGATATGAGTCTTGTCGGATTTCGGCCAGACATTCCTGGGTATTATGATAAATTGACAGGGGAAAGCCGTTTGATTCTTCAATTGAAACCAGGAATTACTGGTTTAGCATCTTTACAATTTGCAAATGAAGAAGTAATCCTTGCTCAGCAAAGCAACCCGCTGGCCTATAATGACGAAGTCTTGTTCCCTCAAAAAGTAGAGTTAAATCTTCGCTACTACAAAAAAGTTTCATTTGTATATGACCTAAACATTCTTCTAAAAACTATACTTTTACCGTTCCTTAATTAAATCTAAATTCAATGTCTTCAGAATTATCAAAAATATGGTTATCCTCTCCTCATATGGGAGGCCAAGAACAAGAGTTTGTTGCAAAAGCTTTTGAAGAAAATTGGATTGCACCTTTAGGTCCAAATGTGAATGGATTCGAAGAAGACTTACAACAGTATCTTGGAAATGATAAACAAATAGGAGTATTAAGCAGTGGTACTGCAGCTATTCATTTGGCTCTAGTCCAGTTAGGAGTAAGTCATGGAGATGAGGTGATTTGCCAAAGTTTTACTTTTTGCGGATCTGCAAATCCTATTATGTATCTAGGGGCAACGCCTATTTTTGTAGACAGCGAAATTTCAACTTGGAATATTTGCCCCAAAGCCTTAGAAGAGGCCATTGTAGATAGAATTTCTAAAGGTAAAAAGCCAAAAGCTATTATCCCAGTTCATCTATATGGGATGCCTTATAAAGTTGATGAGGTAGGAGCTGTTGCACAGAAATATAACATTCCTATTATTGAGGATGCAGCTGAATCTTTAGGATCCACTTATAAATCCAAAAACTGTGGGACGTTTGGAGAGTTTGCAGCACTTTCCTTCAATGGAAATAAAATCATTACAACTTCTGGTGGAGGTGCTTTGGTCTGTGCAGACAAAGAGTCAAAAGATAAAACCGTTTATTATTCGACTCAAGCTAGAGATGCTGCACCACATTATCAACATACTGAAGTTGGATTCAATTACCGAATGAGTAACATCTCAGCTGGAATCGGTCGTGGACAAATGATAGTTTTGGATGAGCATGTTGGCTTGAGAAGAGAGATGTTTCACTTTTATAAGTCGATATTCGAAACTATTGACCAAGTGGAGGTCTTTACCGAGCCTGATAATGATTTTTTCAGTAACCATTGGTTATCAGCAATTACGGTCCGTCCAGAACCCACAAAAGGGATAAGTCGAGAAGATCTTCGTTTGCATTTAGACCAATACAATATAGAAAGCCGTCCACTTTGGAAACCGATGCACTTACAACCTGTTTTCGAAAAAATGCCATTTTATGGTGGTCAAGTGGCAGAACACCTGTTCGAGGTAGGCTTGTGCTTACCATCAGGATCTAATCTTACCGATGAAGAGAGAACAAGAATCAAAAAAGCGATTCTAGAATTTTTTCAAAATAAATAGAATATGGATATTTTTGAACTCATTCAGCAAAGACGAACAGTCTCACCAAATCAATATAACAAGCAGCCTATTACAGACGAAGAGTTGCAGAAAATTTTAGAATCTGCCAATTGGGCTCCAACCCATAGAAATACCGAACCTTGGAGGTTTAAGGTTATGCAGGGAGAAAGCAGGTTGAAACTTGCTGATTATCTTATAGAAAAGAATGCAGAATTAGAGGATAAGCCTTCTTCCTTTAAAAATAAAAAAATCAGTTCTAAATTTGAGAATTCCCATACGGTTATAGCTATTTGTATTCAAAAAAGCCCAAAACGGATACCTCCAGAATGGGAAGAAATTTCTGCGGTTGCGATGGCTGTTCAAAATATGTGGCTTGCTTGTACAGCATTAAAAATTGGTGCGTATTGGAGCTCTCCTTCTCTTATTAACCATCTGGATGAATTCTTCAACTTTAATGAAGGTGAAAGCTGTTTAGGTTTTTTTTATATGGGAAAATTAGATGGTGAACTTCTAGAAGGAAAGAGAAAATCTCCTATCGATGCCAAAGTAGAGTACCTGTAAATAGGTATATGATTTGCAGACTCTAAATTTTAACACCATTTTTATTGTTTATAAACTAACAATCGTTAGTTTTGTTTATAAATTTATAATTAATGGCTAGTTTTTTTCCGATTAAGGTAAAAGAAGTTTACAAGGAGACTGAAGAGTGCTCAGTAGTGACCTTCGATATTCCCGCGGAGTTAAAGAATGAGTTTCGATACCAGCAAGGTCAGCATCTAACTTTAAAAAAGGATATCCACGGAGAAGACGTCAGGCGGTCTTACTCCTTATGTTCTAGTCCTGTGGATGACGAATGGAAAGTTGCCGTTAAGCAAATTTTTGAAGGTAAATTTTCAACATTTGTCAATCAGGAGTTGAAAGCTAATGATGTTTTGGAAGTCATGCCGCCAAGTGGAGACTTTGGAGTTGAGGTGGACGATCATAAAGAAAAAACCTTTTTATTTTTTGCAGCTGGTAGTGGCATTACGCCTGTTTTGTCAATGCTTAAAACTCACCTCGCCAAAGAGCCAAAAGCGAATTGCAAGCTGTTTTATTTAAATAAGAATGCAAAATCTATTATATTTAAAGAAGAAATAGAACAATTGCGAAATCGATATTTTGGAAGAGTTGAAATTTTCTATTTTCTCACGAGAGAGCAAAGGGATATAGAACTTCTCAATGGAAGATTTACACCAGAGAAAATCCAAACTTTAGCCAACACGGTATTTGATATTGAGCAAGTCGATGAGACTTTTATCTGCGGACCTGAGAAGATGATTTTTATGATTCGAGATGAATTGTCTACCTTGGGGTTAAGTAAAGATCATATTCATTATGAACTTTTTGTAACAGGTCTTTCTGAAGAAGATAAGAAGCGTACAGAAGCAGCGATGGCCAAAAGGATAGATGGCACTCAAATTACTATCTTAGACGGTGGGAAAGAGTTTCACTTTGCAATGACCAAGGACTTTGATAATATTTTAGATGCTGCTTTAGCAGCTGGAGCAGACTTGCCCTTCGCTTGTAAAGGGGGTGTGTGTAGCACCTGTAAATGTAAAGTGATGGAAGGTGATGTAGAGATGAAAGTCAATTATGCCTTGGATAAAAATGAAGTAGCTCAAAACTATGTTTTGAGTTGTCAAGCAGTTCCAACATCAGATAAGGTTACTGTTGATTTTGATGTCTAAAACTTAGATAGTCGAACAGCGGCATATTATAAAAAAGGATAAAGTAAAATTGAATTTTAAAAACTAAACGCTATGAGTCATACAGAAAAGAAGATTGCTAATGCTGACCAAATCCGAAGTTTGGAAGAGATGTTTGATGCTAAGATTGCTCGTGATGGAAAGATTGAACCAAAAGACTGGATGCCAGAAAAATATAGAAAAACACATATCCGTCAAATTTCCCAGCATGCCCACTCTGAGATAGTAGGGATGCTTCCAGAAGCAAATTGGATTTCACGTGCACCGTCTCTAAGGAGAAAAGTAGCGCTTTTAGCTAAAGTCCAAGATGAAGCAGGTCATGGCTTATACCTTTATTCCGCTTGTGAAACCCTTGGAATTTCTAGAGAAGAACTCTACGAGCAGTTGCATTCTGGTAAAGCAAAATATTCAAGCATATTTAACTATCCTACTTTAACTTGGGCAGATATGGGTGCGATTGGCTGGTTAGTGGATGGCGCAGCAATTATTAATCAGGTGCCGCTTTGTAGTACCTCTTTTGGACCTTATGCCAGAGCAATGGTGAGAGTTTGTAAAGAAGAGAGTTTTCACCAAAGACAAGGTTATGAGATCATGATGACCCTTTGCAACGGAACTCAAGAACAAAAAGACATGGCGCAAGATGCCTTGAATAGATGGTGGTGGCCAGCTTTAATGATGCTAGGTCCAACCGATGAGCAATCTACACACACAGAGCAATCCATGATATGGAAACTCAAACGCAAGACAAATGATGAGTTGCGTCAACAGTTTATTGACCAAACAGTTCCTCAAGCAGATATTATTGGCTTAAACATTCCAGATTCAGAGTTGAAATACAATAACGAAACGGGTCATTACGATTTCGGAGAGATAGACTGGGAAGAATTTTGGCAAGTGGTAAAAGGTCACGGGATGTGTAATAAGGAAAGAATTTCTGCTAGAAAAAAGGCTTGGGATAACGGAGAATGGGTAAGAGATGCCGCTGTAGCCTATGCTGAAAAACAAGCCGAAAGCCAAGAGGCAAAACAGGCTGTCTAATTCAGACTAGTGCAATGACTAGAAATCGATTATTAACAAAATAGGTATGAAAAAGAACTGGCCGCTTTGGGAAGTATTTGTAAGGAGTAAAAATGGCTTAGAACATCGCCATTTCGGAAGCTTACATGCCCCAGATGCAGAGATGGCTCTCAAAAATGCGAGAGATGTTTATACGAGAAGAAATGAAGGGGTAAGTATTTGGGTGGTAGAATCCATAAATATAAAAGCCTCCAATCCCGATGATAATGAAGAAATGTTTGAACCAGCAACAGACAAAGCATATCGTCATCCTACATTTTATGACTTACCAGACGATATTGAACACATGTAGAAAGGTGTTTTCTCCTTCAACTTTATAAGACACTATCAAATGACAAATGAAAATTTAATACATTATATTCATGGTATCGCTGATAACTCGATGATTTTAGGTCAGCGTATTTCAGAATTGTGCGGTCACGGGCCTACTTTGGAAACCGATATTGCATTAACAAATATAGCCTTGGATTTATTAGGGCAAACCCGGAGTTATTATCAATACGTAGCCGAATTGTCCCCAAAAGATATCACTGAAGATGATGTGGCTTTTTTAAGAAAAGAAAGAGAATATAAAAATGTCCTTTTGGTAGAACAGCCAAATACAGATTTCGCTTATGTCATTGTTCGACAGTATTTCTTCGACGTGTTTCACTATTTACTTTTAAAAGAACTAGAGAAATCCAAGAATGTCAACTTTCAAGCCATCGCTAAAAAGAGTTTAAAAGAAGTGTCCTATCACAAGCGATTTTCTGGAGATTGGTTAAAAAGGCTTGGAGATGGAACTGATGAAAGTAAACAGAAAACTCAACAGGCCGTTAATGATTTATGGGTGTTTACCGATGAATTGTTTCATATGACAAAAGATGACCAAGTTGTTGCTGATGCTGGTTTTGGAGTGGATAATTCAACGTTGAAATCCGAGTATTATACAATGGTAAAGAGTTTGCTAAAGGAATGTAAACTTCAAATCCCCGAGGTAAAATATTTTCAAAAAGGAGGAAAAAAAGGAATACATTCAGAACATATGGGATATATTTTATCCGACATGCAGTTTATGCAACGCACTTACCCCGATATGAAATGGTAAGTCTTAGGTCTTAAATTAAGTAGGATACTTAAAATTTAAAGTATTAATCCAGCAATTTTATTTATAAACTTCTAAATTCACTATAGCTTTTGACTGAAGATGTATACATAGAAGCAGAACTCCTTTCGATCCTCAAGTCAGTTCCGGATCCGGAAATTCCCGTGCTTTCCATTATCGACTTAGGTGTGGTGAGGTCCGCATATTTGAAGGGGAAAGATGTTTTTGTGGAAATTACTCCAACCTACAGTGGTTGTCCTGCTATGGATGTGATAGGAGACGATATCAAAACAGAACTCAAGAAACACGGTTACATTCCGAAAGTTAAACTCATTTTATCTCCGGCTTGGACTACCGATTGGATGACCGATGAAGGAAAGCAAGCTCTAAGAGATTATGGAATAGCCCCTCCAATGGACGCCACTTCGGATAAGGAGGCTTTGTTAGGAAATAAACGGGTCATTTCTTGTCCACAGTGTGAGTCTAAGAATACAAGACTGGTGAGTCAATTTGGTTCTACGGCTTGCAAGGCCATGTTTAAATGTGAGGATTGCGAAGAGACTTTCGATTATTTCAAATGTCTAACTTAAAAGAATTTGGCGGTTTCCCCTTTCATCGCTATCGCTATGGGGAGGGGTCGCGCTTTCGCCCGTCGCTTTCTCATCAAAAAAAACGAGAAGAGCTCCAACAAAGGCCTCAATCCCTAACCGAGGCTTATCTCAAACGGCTTTTTACAAAGTTATTTAACTACAATTTTTTAAGTGACCTTCAGTTTTCTATTTCTAAAGCTCAGTTGCAAAATTCAAATTAGTTACGTCTCAATTTCGTAACTTTTCGATCTATAAATTCATAAAAATTCTAAAATAATGGATTCTAGTATTTTACTAAATATACAAGATCAAGTCGCCTATATTAAGTTCAATAGGCCTAAGAAATACAATAGCTTCAACAGAGAAATGGCTTTTAACTTGCAAAATACTTTAGACGATTGCATCAAGAATGATGAGGTTAGAGCTATAGTGCTTACTGGAGAAGGCAAAGCTTTTTGTGCCGGTCAAGATTTACAAGAAATCACAGACCCCGAGCAAAATCCTGGGTTTAAAAAGATCTTGGATGACCATTACAACCCGATTATCACCAGAATCAGAAATGTAGAAAAGCCAGTGATCGCTGCTGTTAACGGAGTCGCTGCTGGTGCAGGAGCTAATATTGCTTTAGCCTGCGATATTGTAGTAGCCTCGGAAGAAGCAAGCTTTATACAAGCTTTTTCTAAAATTGGTTTAATCCCAGATTCAGCAGGTACATTTTTCCTCCCTCGATTAATCGGGTTCCAAAGGGCCTCTGCTCTTGCAATGCTTGGAGATAAAGTAGACGCTGTGGAAGCTGAGCGTATGGGGATGATTTATAAATATTTTTCTATAGAAACCTTTCATGAGGAAGTGGAGAGCTTAGCTAAAAAGGTATCAAAGATGCCTACAAAAGCCTTGGCATACACCAAAAAAGCACTTAACAAATCTTTCAATAACTCCTTAGAAGAACAATTAGCATTAGAATCGGAGTATCAAATCGCAGCTGCATCTACAGAAGATTATGAAGAGGGAGTTGCCGCCTTTATGGAGAAGCGCAAGCCTGAATTTAAAGGGAAGTAAGAATGCAGAATAATGAATAACGAATACGGAATGCTGAAAATTTCAGATTTGATATTTTTTATTTCAAATTCCAAATTTATCTTTAAAAAAATATAATTATATGTAGCTATGACTTCCGCTGAATTAGAAAATAGATCGATTGATTTTGCTGCTGGTTGTATTAAATTAACAAAGACAGTTGTTAAATCCTTTGCTTCAGAACACATGAGTAGACAATTGATACGTTCGTCAACAAGTTTTGCATTAAATTATTCAGAGTCAATTGGGGCATTTTCATATAGAAAATATTGAATAACGAATATTGAATGTTTAACGGAGAATAAAGAATACTGAATACAAAATAACGATTAACGAATGCTGAAAATTTCAGATTTGATATTTTTTATTTCAAATTCCAAATTTATCTTTTTTAAAATATATAATTATATGTAGCTATGACTTCCGCTGAATTAGAAATAGATTGATTGATTTTGCTGTTGGTTGTATTAAATTAACAAAGACAGTTGTTAAATCCTTTGCTGCAGAACACATGAGTGGACAATTGATACGCTCGTCAACAAGTTCTGCATTAAATTATTCAGAGTCAATTGGGGCATCTTCATATAGAGACTACATTAATAAAATGCAAATATGTTTAAAGGAATTAAGAGAATCAAAAACCAATCTAATTATCCAAAGTAAATCAGATTTTTATGAAGATAATAAGGCAACTGAATATTTAATAGAAGAAGCTATTGAGTTGGTGAAAATATTCTCAAAAAGTATAGCAACTTCTAAACAAAATAATAAAAAGATATAGACTCCAAAAGTAAGTATCTGTCTTAAAATTTGAAATGTCATTTTTGAAATGAAAAATTTAAAACAATCATGAACATAGCTATTATAGGAAGCGGAACCATGGGAAGTGGTATTGCTCAAGTCGCTGCAACAGCTGAGTGTCGAGTAAAAATTTACGACACAAAAAAGGAAGCTTTAGAAAAGGCGAAGCAGTCTCTAGAGAAAATACTCAATCGTTTGATTGAAAAAGGACGTATAGATGACACAGAAAAAACGAGGATACAGTCCAACATCACTTATGTGGAAAGCCTAAAAGATTTATCGGATGCCGATTTAACCATCGAAGCGATCGTCGAGAATTTAGACATCAAGCAAAAGGTCTTTAAAGAACTGGAGAGTTATCAATCCGACGAAGCGATAATAGCCAGTAACACCTCCTCGCTTTCCATAGCGTCTATAGCTTCTGCCTTACAAAAACCAGAACGATGCATTGGGATTCACTTTTTTAATCCTGCTCCATTAATGCCCTTGGTAGAAGTGGTGCCAGCTGTGCAAACCTCGAGTAAGGTATTTGAAGACGTGTTTTCTATTATCGAGAGTTGGAAGAAAATAGCGGTTAAAGCAAAAGACACTCCTGGATTTATTGTGAATCGAGTGGCTAGGCCTTTTTATGGAGAAGCGCTGCGGATCTATGAAGAAGGTTTTGCAGGACTACCAGAAGGGGAAGCCGGTTTTGCAACTATAGACTGGGCCATGAAAGAGCTTGGAGGATTTAGGATGGGACCTTTTCAACTGATGGATTTTATTGGTAATGATGTGAACTACACTGTAACAGAAACAGTTTTTACAGCCTTTTATTATGATCCGCGTTACAAGCCATCTTTAACACAAAAACGATATGCTGAAGCAGGATATTTAGGTAGGAAATCTGGAAAGGGATTTTATAACTACTCAGAAAATACTGAGAAGATGGCCCCTGTAAAGGATAAAGCTAATGGTAAAAAAATATTTAATAGAATTCTTGTTATGCTTATTAATGAAGCTGCTGATGCCTTATCTTTAAATATTGCCACGGCTAAAGACATTGACTTGGCGATGACCAAGGGTGTTAATTATCCGAAAGGCTTACTGAGCTGGGCCAATGAAAAAGGAATCGATTGGTGCGTAGAACAGATGGATTTTCTGTATGATACGTATAGAGAAGATCGCTACAGATGTAGCCCGTTGCTTCGTCAATTAAATAAAGAAAATAAAGTGTTTGAGATCTAGGAATTTAAACATACCAATCAACTTATGAAACCAACTACTATACCTGAAAAAATGCTTTCCCAAGATGCCTTTAGTTCTTGGCTAGGCGTTGAAATTTTGGAAATTAGCCTAGGAAAATGTAAGGTAGGTTTAAAAATAAGAAGGGAAATGCTGAATTCTATGCAAAAAGCCCATGGTGGGATCAGCTATGCCTTGGCAGATACAGCCTTCGGTTTTGCAGCGAATACCCACGGAAACTATGCGGTCTCTATAGAAACCTCGATTAACCATATAGAAGCCTTGCATGAAAATGATTACATCACAGCAGAATCCATAGTTGAAGTGACCAAAAACAAGCTAGGATTTCACATCGTTGAACTAAAAAAAGGAGAACAAATAGTAGCCTTATTTAAGGGAGTCGTTTACAGAACTTCTAAAGAATGGGAGTAAAACATTAATGATTGATTTTTAATAATAAAATATGGACGCGTACATTATAGATGGCATAAGAACTCCAATAGGAAATTATAAGGGAGCCCTGTCTCCAATAAGGGTAGACGATTTAGGAGCTCTAGTTATTAAAGAAGTAGTAAAGCGGAATCCTAATATTCCCAAAGAAGCTTATGATGATGTGATTTTAGGATGTGCTAATCAAGCTGGGGAAGACAATCGGAATGTAGCTCGCATGTGTTCGCTGTTAGCTGGTTTACCTTTTACCGTTCCAGGTGAAACCGTCAACCGATTGTGTAGTAGTGGACTTTCTGCTATTATACATGCAAATAGAGCAATAAAGGCAGGAGATGGTGACCTCTTTATAGCGGGTGGTGTTGAGCATATGACTCGAGGACCCTATGCCATAGCAAAACCCTCTTCGGCTTATGGAAATGATGCTAAAATGTATGACACAAGCTTTGGATGGAGATTTATCAATCCAAAAATGGAAGAGTCTTATGGAACAGATGGAATGGGCGTTACCGCAGAAAATCTTGTGGACATTTATAAAATTTCACGAGAGGACCAAGATATTTTTGCACATCGCTCTCAAATGAAGGCCACAAAAGCTCAAGAAAATGGCAGACTGTCTAAAGAAATTATTGGCGTAGAAATCCCACAACGGAAAAAAGATCCGATCTTATTTGATAAAGATGAATTTATAAAGCCTCAAACCCAATTGGAGATCTTGGGTAAGTTAGGACCGGCATTCCGCAAAGGTGGAAGTGTAACGGCAGGTAATTCTTCCGGCCTTAATGATGGAGCAGCAGCTACAGTTATAGCTTCAGAAAACGCTGTAAAAAAATACGGTCTTCAACCTATGGCTAAAATTCTGAGTTCTGCCGTCGTTGGTGTTGAACCAAGAATCATGGGTATTGGACCTGTGGAAGCTTCTAACAAAGCCTTAGCTAAAGCTGGTCTAAAAATGGAAGACATGGACATTATTGAGTTAAATGAAGCTTTTGCTGCGCAATCTCTAGCTTGTATAAGAGCTTGGGGCTTAAAAGATGATGATGCTAGAATCAATCCTAATGGAGGAGCAATTGCCATTGGTCACCCTCTTGGGGTAACCGGAGCCCGATTAGCCTATTCAGCAGCTTTAGAATTAAAACTAACTAAAAAAAAATATGCCCTAGTGACCATGTGTGTTGGAGTAGGACAAGGTTACGCTGCAGTAATTGAAAATGTGAGCTAAGTTTTTGTTTTATAATATTAACTATAAAACTATTTTTATAAGCACATTCACATCGTCATTACCTGATAAATTACTTCAGGAGCAACTTATAGCATCGAAGGACTATAAGATGCTGAAAAATATGAGTATTGAAATGGTATTAGAAATTTACTTAGAACAATTGGACAGAGCTGTTTACCTAAAATTTTGTAAAAGAATGGCTATAGATATGGATAGCTAGTTATGGTTGAAGAAGGACTGACAGCTTAATGAATTAAAAGGAGAATGAGACAAGGTGAAATATGTGAGGTTTATCTCGATACGATAACAGGAAGTGAACAAAGCAACAGAAGACCATCTGTGATTATTTCAGGAAATTTGAAAACAGTGATCAGTTGTCCTTTAACCTCAAAATTGAAAAATTATCGTGGCAACCTAGTTGTTTCGCCAAATAAAATCAATGGATTATCTAAGAAGTCTGAAGCAATGACGGTTCATATCCACTCTATTTCAAAAGAATGGTTTAAAAATAAACTAGGTACTTTTAATAGTGATAAATTGTCTAAAATTATTGAAAGTCTCAACAAAATCATCAAATATCAGTTTTAAACGCTTTAAAATAAACTATGCAAACCACACAAAGTTATATTCAAGGTCAATGGAAACAAGGTAAAGGAGAAGGTAAGCCTATTTTTGATTCCATAACTGGAGAACATTTTACAAACATCAATGTGGATGGTTTCGATGTTCCTGAAGTCCTCGCCTATGGAAGAGAAAAAGGAGATACTTTAAGAAAGATGACCTTTCAGGAACGCGGGAATATGCTGAAGGCATTAGCATTTCATCTTCAAAAAAAGAAAAGAGCATTTTATGACTTAAGCTATAGAACAGGAGCTACCAAAATGGATTCTTGGTTCGATATCGATGGGGGTTTTGGTAATCTTTTTGCTAATGCTTCTCTGCGTAAACTGTTTCCAAATCAACCTTTTGATGTGGAAGGGGATCCTATTGATCTCTCACACGGTGGTCGCTTTATGGCCCATCATATCTTAGTACCTAAGGAAGGAGTTGCTATTCATATCAATGCCTTTAATTTCCCAGTCTGGGGTATGTTGGAGAAATGTGCGGTCAATTGGATGGCCGGCGTTCCTGCAGTAGTCCTTCCAGCACCCCAGTCGGCTTATTTAACTGAAGCTGTCGTCAAAGAAATTATTGCCTCTGGAATTTTGCCAGAAGGCGGTTTACAGCTTATCAGTGGAACGGCAAAGAATATTTTGGACTCTACAGAATCTCAAGATATTGTCACCTTTACAGGCTCGGCCAAAACGGGTCGGTTACTTAAAAATCATCCTAGACTTTTAGAAGAATCTGTGCCTTTTACGATGGAAGCCGACTCTTTGAACGCTTCCGTTTTAGGCGAAGATGCTGTGCCTGGGACACCAGAATTTGACTTGTTTATTCGTGAAGTTCGAAATGAAATGACCGTAAAATGTGGTCAGAAGTGTACCGCGATACGACGTATTCTAGTTCCAGAACACCTCATGGAAGATGTGCAAATTGCTTTAGGTAAAGCCTTGGATAAAGTTACGTTAGGCGACCCTCGACTCAAAGAAGTTCGCATGGGCAGTTTAATTGATAAGAACCAAGTGGAGGCCGTTAAAAAGTCAATTTTAGAACTCTCAAAAACAGCTGAACTCGTTTATGGTGATTTTGATAAAGCTAAAACCATTGGAGCTGATTATGCAAAAGGAGCTTTCATGAAACCTATTTTATTAAGAGAAAATCATCCTTTTGAAAACGAAGCTGCCCATATTACAGAAGCTTTTGGTCCTGTAAGCACACTCATGCCATATAAAACCTTGGAGGATGCTATAAAATTATCTAAAAAAGGAAAGGGCTCATTGGTTAGTTCTATTTTTACCAATAGTGATATTATAGCAAGGGACTACACCATTCAAGCAGCTTCTCATCATGGTAGAATACTGTCGATCAATAGAGAATCTGCTAAGCAAAGTACAGGTCACGGTGCACCATTACCAAATCTAGTTCACGGTGGCCCAGGTAGGGCTGGCGGTGGTGAAGAAATGGGGGGGAAGCGTGGTATTAAGCATTTTATGCAGCGTTGTGCTATCCAAGGAAGTCCAACAACATTATCCGAAATCACAGGAATTTATCAACCCAAAGCCGACTATAAAGATGCTGAAAAGCATCCTTTTGCTTACCATTGGGAGGATATCCAACCTGGAATGTCCCTCAAGACTCATAACCGTACTTTGACGGATACCGACATTATTAATTTTGGAAACCTCACTTGGGACCACTTCTATGCACATACAGATATTACCTCTTTGGAAGGGAGCATTTTTGAGCAGCGGACTGCTCATGGTTATCTTATTATTTCTGCTGCGGCTGGTTTGTTTGTATATCCTAACAAAGGACCTGTAGCAGCCAATTACGGCTTAGAGGAAATCCGATTTCTACGCCCCTTATATCATAATGATACTATTCATGTGCGCTTAACCTGTAAAGAAAAGGTGGACCGCGATCAAAAAGGAAAAGAACTACCTAGCGGTATTGTAAAATGGTACGTGGAAGTCTTCGACACAGAGGCTGTGGAGGAAGAGGATAAGTTGGTAGCTATTGCTACGATCTTGACTATGGTACAGAAAAAACAAACCACTTTTCATGAAGTAGATCGATCTTTTATTCAAGAAAAGTTGAGCGAGTTAGATGAATCGGCAACTGCTCAATGGGGACTGATGAGGCCACAGCATATGGTAGAACATCTCGAAATGAGTTTGCGAATCGCTACAGGTGAAATTTCTAATTTTGAAATTAACACTCCAGAAGAACATATTGAACAAGTTCAAGAAACCTTATACAATTACGAAAAAATGCCTAAAGGCTATAAAATGCCCTTGATGAAGAAAGATGAGTTGGAACTTTTAAAGTATGAGGGTTTATCTGAAGCTAAAATGTCTCTGCTAGAGGCTTATGATAATTTTGTGGTATTCTTTAGAGAGCATCCCAAGGCGATTACCAAAAACCCAGTCTTTGGTGAACTTACTAGTTTTGATTGGAAACTATTAAACCGCAAACACTTTAATCATCATTTTCAGCAATTTGGGTTGATATAAAAAAACAGATTTAGCGACCTTTAATGACGTGGTTAAATGTGAATCAGATTGTATATTAGACCAATAATAATTAGTTTTAGAAAGCATTCGAAAACGATTGAGAAATAAAAAAAAATATGACTAAACCATACGTAAAAAAAGATATTAAGGATAAAATTGCAACTATTGAATTTTTTCATCCAGCTCACAATTCCTTGCCTAGTGATATTTTGGCCAAATTGGCAAGTACCATCACAGACGCAGGTAAAGACGATGAGGTTTTAGTACTCATTTTAAAATCTGGGGGTGATCGTACTTTCTGTGCTGGAGCAAGCTTTAAAGAGCTAATTTCCATCAATGATGAAGTGACAGGTGAAACTTTTTTTAGTGGATTTGCCAATGTGATCAATGCGATGCGAAAGTGTCCGAAATTTATTATTGGTCGCGTGCAAGGTAAAACTGTTGGTGGTGGGGTTGGATTAGCTTCTGCTATGGACTACTGCATGGCTACGCAACATTCGGCAATTAAACTCAGTGAATTAAATTTAGGCATTGGACCTTTTGTCGTTGGACCTGCAGTAGAACGCAAACTTGGTGTAAGTGGAATGTCACAAATAGCTATCGATGCCAATTCTTTTTATTCAGCAGAATGGGCAAATCAAAAAGGATTATTTGCAAAGGTTTTTGATACTACTGAAGAGTTGGATCTCGCCGTTGAAGAGTTTGCTAAAAACGTGTGTGAATATAATCCAGAGGCGGTAAAACATATGAAGCAAATGTTTTGGCGAGGGACTGAAGATTGGGATGAACTTCTTCTGGAACGTGCGAAAATAAGCGGTAAGCTAGTATTGAGTTCGTTTACGAAGGAGAAATTGAAGAGGTTTAAATAGAGAGGAGTTATGAGAGGTGAGTAATATGAAAAGCAATTATCATTTTTAGTTTGAAGATTTAAAAGTTGATCAAAAAGCTATTGATTTTGGTGAGCAAGTAAATCATCAGATAGAAAATTTTCCAAGTCATGAACCATATAAATTAGCATCTCAATTTATCAGAGCAGCAGATTTTATAGCCTTGAATATTGCTGAAGGCCCGGCCAATTCTGATGCTAATTTTGGAAAATACTTAAAAATAGCTTGGAATAGCGATCATGAATGTGTTGCAGCTTCAACTAAAGCAAGACTTCGAAATTATATAAGCTTAGAGGTTGATGAAGAAAATAGGGAAAAAATTACTGAAATATCTAAAATGATTTCAGCTTTACTAAAGTATCTTAGAACTAAATAATAAATCTACAGTGACTCACCTCTAATGAACTAATTATACATGATCTACAAATTTAAAAATCACACCCCTATTGTTCACGAATCGAGTTTCGTTCATCCACAGGCTGCAGTCACTGGTAATGTAATTATAGGAAAAGACTGTTATATTGGTCCAGGAGCTGCTATTCGTGGTGATTGGGGTGAGATAATTCTAGAGGATGGAGTTAATGTGCAGGAGAATTGTACGGTTCACATGTTCCCAGGTAAATGCATTACCCTAAAAAAAGGAGCACATGTAGGTCATGGTGCAATCATCCATGGCGCAAATTTAGGAGAAAACTGTATGATAGGTATGAATGCTGTGATTATGGACGATTCTGAAATTGGTGAGGAGTGCATTGTCGGAGCTTTGGCATTTGTAAAAGCAGAATCCAAGATTCCTAAACGCAGTTTGTTGGTTGGAAATCCTGCAAAAATCATAAAAGAAGTCTCAGAAGATATGATCGCATGGAAAACTGCTGGAACCAGATTATATCAACGTTTGCCTGCAGACTGTCATGAAAGTTTAGAAGAAGTGGAACCCCTTAGAGAGATTCCCAAACACCGTCCAAAACAAGAGAATTTCTACAACACGCTTGAGGAATTTCGGAAGAAAGAGTAACATGAACTAATAGATCTTGAATCAGTAAGGTTCAATTCTACACAAAAAAGATTATGAGTAGCAAAGTAAAAACAGAATTCAAACTTCCTAAAATGGGAGAAAGCATTACTGAAGGGACAATTCTAAATTGGATAGTAAGTGAAGGGGAAAGCTTTCAAGACGGTGATATTTTAGTAGAAGTGGGGACAGATAAAGTGGATAATGAAGTTCCAGCTCCATTTTCTGGAACTCTAATTGAAACCAAATATGGAGCTAATGATATCGTCAAAATTGGTGAGGTGATCGCCATTTTAGAAGAAACCAGCATTTCAGAAACACGGGGGAATTCTTCTGAAGTAAAAACTGAAAATCAAGAGACCCCTACCGCTAAAGAGCCAACCAAACCTTCACTACCAAAGCCTGCTTTAAAAACGTCTAAAAATCCATCTCTTACTGAAAATCAACCTTGGATGCCCAGTTCAAGAGGTCATCATTTTTATTCTCCTTTGGTTGAAAAAATTGCAAAAGAGCATCATATCAGCTATGAGGAGTTAGCCCGTATTCCAGCATCAGGGAAGAAAGATCGACTTCAGAAGTCTGATATTTTTAAATATATCGAAGATGGCCGTCCGGCTCAATTCGCTCAAAACCAAGTCGAAAAGTCCTCTGGATTTCAAGTTCCTGACTTAAAATTTGATAAAGGAAAAGGTAAGCTCGTGGAGATGGGTCGCATGCGTCAAATGATTGCAGACCATATGGTCTATTCAAAGCATACTTCTCCTCATGTTACTGCTTATGTGGAAGCAGATATGACTAATTTGGTTAACTGGAGGAATGCCAATAAAAAAGAATTCCAAGAGAAAACAGGTGAAAAATTAACCTTTACGCCGTTATTTATTCAGGCTGTGACTAAAGCTATTCAGGACTTTCCCATGATTAACTCTTCACTAGATGGTAAAAACATCATAGTGAAAGAGGATATTCATATCGGGATGGCTACGGCTTTACCAAGTGGTAATCTAATAGTACCGGTAGTAAGACATTCAGATCAAAAAGATTTAGAAGCCTTGGCGAAAAATGTGAATGCACTCGCTAGGAAAGCAAGAGATAATAAGTTGACCAGTGAAGAAACCAAAGGCAGTACGTTCACAATTTCTAATGTAGGGACCTTTGGAAGCTTGATGGGAACTCCGATTATCAATCAGCCTGAAGCAGCGATTTTAGCGATAGGTATTATCAAAAAGAGAGCTGAAGTGATGGAGTATGAGGATGGTGATAAAATTGAAATCAGGCAGATGATGTATCTGTCCTTATCGTTTGATCATAGAATAGTAGACGGATTTTTAGCTGGTAGCTTCTTAAGACGAATTGCAGATTATCTTGAAAAAGAAGAGATGCTTACTATTAATTAAGAATTTTGCAAAATGCTTTCGAATACTATTTTACGCAAAGTTCGCCAAGAAAAGATAAGGATGAGTTTATAAAAGTTAATTAAAAATGACAGAAAACGAACTTTCCTATAAAGCAATTGGAATGGCCTTGCATAAAAATCTTGGATCAGGATTATTAGAGTCCACTTATGAATGTGCATTAAAATATGATTTAGAAGGTGCTGGTCTTAATGTTACACAACAGGTTCCAATGCCTTTTATTTATAAGGAGATAAAAATGGATGTTGGATATAGACTAGATTTAGTTGTCGAAGATAAATTGATTTTAGAAATTAAATCTATTGAGAATTTAGCTCCAGTTCATTTTGCTCAGTTATTAACCTATTTAAAACTTTCAGATAAAAAACTTGGCTTATTAATTAACTTCAATACAAAGTTACTTAAAAATGGTATTCACCGAATAGTAAATGATTTGTGAATAAAACTTCGCGCTCTTTGCGAACTTTGCGTGAAAGAAAATTCTTTATGTAACCATCAAAAAATTATCACTAGAAAAATATAAAGCATGAAATTAAATAGAGATATATTCAAAAAAGCCTTCACCAATTTAGTCACCGCGAAAGCCTTGACAGAATTATACGAAGAGAACTTTAAAGTGGTTTCCAAATATGTACATGCGACTTCTCGTGGTCATGAAGTGATTCAAACTGCGGTAGGTATGCAATTGCAGCCTCAAGATTATATATATCCATACTATCGCGACGATTCTATTTTATTGGCCATTGGCATGCAGCCTAAAGATTTGATGTTGCAACTTTTAGCGAAAAAAGACGATCCCTTTTCAGCAGGACGGACTTATTATTCTCATCCTAGTTTAAACGATGCGGATAAGCCTAAAATTCCACATCAAAGTTCTGCAACAGGGATGCAAGCGATCCCCGCGACTGGTGCTGCTATGGGTTTTTGGTATAAAGAACACAAAGACTCTAAGTTTGATATTCAAAATTCAGAATCTCCTGTGGTTGTCTGTTCTTTGGGAGATGCCTCGGTCACGGAAGGCGAAATAGCAGAGGCTTTTCAAATGGCTGCTCTTAAGCAGCTGCCTATCATTTATTTAGTACAAGATAATGGTTGGGATATTTCAGCGAACGCTGAAGAGACAAGAGCTCAAGATGCTTTCGAATATGCTAAAGGATTTCATGGACTCGAAGCTATTAGTATTGATGGCACTGACTTTATAGAGTCCTATACAGAATTTGAAAAAGTACTCAGCACTGTAAGGAAAGAGCGAAGACCTTTTCTAGTTCACGCTAAATGCCCCTTACTTAATCACCATACCTCGGGAGTGAGAATGGAATTTTACAGAGATGATCTGGAAGAATCTAAAATGAGGGATCCATATCCAAAACTTAAAAAACAACTCTTAGAAAATGGGTTTACTGAAGGTGAGCTGGACGCTATTGAAAAAGCAGCTAAAGCTGTAGTCGCTAAAGACTATCAAGAGGCTCTGCTAGCAGAAGATCCTAAGCCAGAGGATTTATTTACTCATGATTTTGCACCGACACCCATTACAGAGGAAAAGGGGAATCGCTCTCCAGAAGGTGGAGAAAAAGTGGTTATGGTAGATTGTGCTTTGTTTGCTATTAAGGAGCTTATGAACCAACATCCAGAATGCTTACTTTATGGACAAGATGTCGGGGGTAGGCTAGGAGGAGTCTTTCGTGAAGCCGCCACTTTAGCACAAAAATTTGGAGATCATCGCGTCTTCAACACTCCCATACAAGAGGCTTTTATTGTCGGCTCTACAGTAGGCATGTCTGCGGTAGGTTTAAAGCCTATTGTAGAAGTTCAATTTGCAGATTACATCTGGCCAGGGTTAAACCAATTATTTACTGAGGTGAGTCGCAGTTGCTATCTTTCTAATGGAAAGTGGCCCGTTTCTATGATTCTCCGTGTGCCCATTGGTGCTTATGGTAGTGGAGGACCTTATCATTCGTCTTCCGTTGAAAGTGTGATCACCAATATCCGTGGATTAAAAATTGCTTATCCAAGTAATGGTGCAGACCTAAAAGGGTTGATGAAAGCGGCTTATCATGATCCAAACCCTGTAGTCATTTTTGAGCATAAAGGTCTTTACTGGAGTAAGGTGCCCGGAACTAAAGGAGCCACAAGCATAGAGCCAGCAGAAGATTACGTATTACCTTTTGGAAAAGCTTGGGTGTTACAGGAAATTTGGCCTCAGGACGATGATGAGACTATGAGCATCATCACTTATGGAATGGGAGTTCATTGGGCGATGAATGCGTCTCAGGAACTTGGACTTCAGGACAAAATTGAAATTGTAGATTTAAGAACACTGCATCCTTTAGACGAAGAAGCGATTATGAAGTCTGTCAAAAAATGTAAGAAGTGTTTGGTGGTCACTGAAGAACCTTCAGAAAACACCTTTGCCAGAGCCTTAAGCGGTAAAATACAAGAACAGTGTTTTCAGTATCTGGATGCACCTGTTATGACGATTGGGTCTGAAAATATGCCTGCTATTCCACTGAATTCAACTTTAGAACAAACTATGATTCCGAGTACAGAAAAAGTGAAAGTTAAAATACAGGAAATTTTAAGGTATTAGGTGTAAAGTTTCACCAAATTATTGATGTCATTTCAATCTTTTCGAGGATTTCTTTTTCGGCTACGTCTTCAAAGAAAACCTCGAAAAGGTTAGATAAAAAAGTTAATTATTTTTGTTTTACCACACTTAAAAATGATTGTGTAACAAATCTATCTTTTGATTTTTTTTATTACAAATTCTGAATTGGTGTCAAGGTTCCACGTTTTCCAACAAACCGTTTCAAAATGTAAAACAGGGATTTCATCAAAGATGTTTCTTGTGCCCCTCATAACATTAAACATGCTTTAACCGCTTTGGAAAAAGCTCTTGCTATAAGTTTGATAAGTTCAACGTAGCATACTATAGATGAGATTTGGAAAGCTTTGTTAGAGAGTAATCCGGCAATTTGAAGAAGTTCTGTCTACCGTTGTCTTGTGAAGGGAATCATCAATAATATACCTCAGGAAAAGAAGGGTATTGCCAAAAAATTCAAAGCATAAAAACCAAGTTACCTGCATACTGTTTTGACCTATTTGCCAAAATCCAAAGGGCAGTCACATCATATCAAATTAAATTTATAAAATCGTATAAATAATTTGAATTATACTACGACGTAGCTCAGCACAGATTTTTTGATTGATATTGATTAAAATTAAAAAATAAGTAACGTAGCTTTAATCAAAGTATTTCTTTTAAAAAAAGGAGAAAGAAACTATCTATTATCATATTGTATGGTCAAATTGATATTTTTTATTTGCGATAATAGTCAGAGCTACCAAGACTATCTTCTATAAGGTTTATGAAAATAAAAAGGCTGAGAGTGCAAAAGATTTCATGGACAAATGCTTGGATTTCTTTCCGTTCTTTATCACTCATGTCCTAACTGCTAATGGACTTGAATTTACCAACAGATTCATTTTTTCAAAAAAACTTTTTAAAAAGCCTTCTAAAATGGACGTGAAATGTATGAAAAACAATAGTGAACATAGACTTACAAAACCAGCAACACTAAAAACGAATGGAATGGTTGAAAGAGTCAACGTAACTATAAAAAATAATACCGTCCTAAAAATAAAATGCCAAAACAAACAGCAGATGGACAAAGATATGATGGAGCTACTGTGCTATTATAATTTGTAAAGGAGGCATGGTTCTTTGGGAAAAGAACTAAATGTGAAAACTCCTTTTCAGGCCGTTTATAAATTGTATGAAATAGAACTTGAATTATTTAAAACAACACTTAAATTTGAGATTCTGATTCATGATGATGCCTCTACTGACGGCAACATTAAAATAATAAAAAATATAAGCATGGCGATGGTGACGATTTTATTTTATGACGATTAGTAAGTGAAAAAGAAGCTGACGTTGTACGACATTTGAATGCTAAATTTATACCAAATTAAATTTATAATGTCGTGTAAATAAATTGAATTATTTTTTGACTAATTGAAGTTAAAAATAATTAGCATAGCCTTAGTTACGGTAATTATTTTTGATAAAAAGCAGGCGAAAAAGAAACGATTTATTGCGACATTATAGGTTTAAATTGGTATTATACATCACAAAGCTCAGCCCCGCGATTGATTTAAATTAAAAAGCGAGCCTCAAAAAGAAGCTCGCTTTAAATTTTATGGTTTATTCAAATCTAAATACATTGAGTATATAAAAACTATTATTATTTCAATTGTTCAGCAAAAAATCCCATCATAGCGGTATATAAATCCATGCGATTTTCTTCTTTTGCAAAACCGTGTCCTTCATCATATTTTACCATATAAGGCACATCAACACCTTTGTCCCGAAGGCTTTTTACAATCTGGTCACTCTCATCAATGTTCACGCGAGGATCGTTGGCTCCTTGTACTACAAATAAGGGTTTTTTGATTTTATCTATATGAAAAGCTGGCGATACTTCGTTCATTATTTCTTTTTCTTCTGGAACTTCTGCATCATACCATACTGCTTTTAGAATAGGCAAATAAGGGGCCCAATAAGCAGGTATGGTTTCCATAAATGTAAACAGATTAGAAACGCCTACATAATCTACACCACAAGCATATAAGTCTGGTGTTTTGGTAAGTCCGCGTAACACAGCATAACCCCCATGACTACCTCCGTAGATTGCCGCTTTATCTTTGTCTACCCAGCCTTTGTCTACAACGTACTGTAATCCGTCTTCCACATCATCCATAGCTTTGCGGCCAATTTCTTTAAAACCACTGCGTAAAAACTCCTTACCATAACCTCCGCTTATTCTGAAATTAACATGCAATGTGGCATAACCACGACTGGCAAATAATTGCGCCTCTGGATTAAAGCCCCATGAATCTCTAATGCCTTGTGGGCCACCATGTGGATTGACAATAACTGGCACCTTTTGTCCTTTTACAACTTCATTGGGTAGAGTTATGTAACCGTGAAGTTGAATTCCATCGCGACTTTTAAAAGAAATAGGACGCATTTCCGACATGTCGTTCTCCTTCAATTGAGGCATTAAATCAAATAAAAGTTTTATTTCATCTTTCGTTACATCGTAAGAATAGTACTTACCATACAACTTATCACTGGTGACATAAATTAAATAGTGACTTTCATCATCGGTTCTATCAGACAAGTAAAAATTGTAACCTGGAAATTCCTTTTCTAGCTTTTTATGTAGTTTTTTGTAATATTTACTAACAGGAATGATTTCGTCTTTTTCACCTTCATAACTAAAATAATCGAGCTCCCAATTTCTATTTCTAGATATAGAGGCGCCTGATACATCATAATTTTTATGAGAGAATAGTTTTTCAACAACCTCATTTTTAGCTAAATCGTATTTATAGATTTCTGTTTTATCCGAATTTAGATTAGAGACCATATAAGCGTCATGTTCATTTTCTGAAGCATAATCAAAACTGATGATAGAAAAAGCATCATCCCATTTTGTAGTTTTCATCAATTTATAATCTCCAGGTTCTACAGCATAATAAAATTCTGAATTTATGCCATCTTTAAGACGGGCAAAACCTCGTAAATTTCCATCTTTATCAAATTCATACCCCATTATAGGATTTGTTATATCGGTATTCTCATACAACTGCTCCAATTCGCCGGTAGTAATATTGATTTTATAAGGATCAAAAACTTGGGCATTATTTTTATTCATGGAAATCACCATATGATTTTTATCCTCTTTTAATAATGCTAAAATTTCAACTTTTACACCATCATAAGGAGTCAATTCTTTTTGATTATTTCCATCAATATCGACTGCAAATAGGTGGTAATCTTCATTACCACCTTTATCCATAATATATATTAAACGATTGTCATTTGCCCAGCCATACCCGCGTATTAGTTCCTCTGCTTCTGTAATAACACGCTGAACATCCCCGGTTTTAATGTTTTTGACATAGACATGGTTTTTAAGATTATCATCTTTCTCACGGTAACTTAAATACGTTCCATCTGGAGAAAGTTGAAATTCTGATGATGCTGGTTTAGCAAAATAATCAGCCACAGAATAGTTATAATCTCCTGTTTCTTTATTGGCCAAAGCTTCCATTTCTTCCTCAGAACTTGGCAAGGAAGTATCACCAGGTTTTTCTAATTCACCTTTGGTAAGCGTTAGCGGCATATCCATCCCGCCTTGTTTAAAATTCCCTGTCATGTTATCTCCGTTTACTTCTGCTGTGTATTCAATTTGTCCACCCATTAATGAAAGTGAAAGTTGTGTACCCTCAAGACTTACTTTTTCAACAGGTAAGTCTGTAGCACCTTGAGATGGACTATCCATCGTTGCTGTGAGGTTGTCATCATTTCCAGAGAAATGAATAACCAAAGGAATTTCTTGCCCCATGGCGTTGAGCTTACCGCTCCAGTCTCCATTTATTGTTTGTCCATTGACCATGGTTAAAGACAAAAATAATAGAATAACTAGAGAAATTCTGTTTAAG